>NZ_JBFULQ010000469.1:0-4276 GCF_054049815.1 Mesorhizobium sp. P5_C1
CTATGACGGAAGACGACCCATCTCTTGTTGGTTTTTTGGAAGTGGTTGGTAAAGACGTTCTCCCAATCGACACTTATTTCGAACCTAAGCTTGTGAAGGATGGAGCCTACGGCTCCCTAACMATCAACCCCGAAGGCGCCTGGAATTACGAACCAACGCAGGAGATAGTTCAAGCGCTAGTGCATGGTGCATCGTTGACTGACAGCGTCATAGTGAAGACTACTGGAGGACTTCTACATCAGATCAAAATAAAAATTACTGGGGTCGATGACCCGGCCATAATTGGGGGAAATGTAACAGGAATTTTTAATGAAGACGATCCTAAATTTACTGGCCAGTTGACTATAATAGACCCTGACATCGATCGGACAGGTGTCTCTCAGCAAGGCTTCCAAGATGGAGTATATTTTGGAAAAGAAGGTTCAATCTCTCTTACCTCGACAGGCTTATGGGACTATAAGCTCAACGACCAGCAAAAACTGCAGCAATTGCGGGGGGGAGAGAGAATATTTGACAAAGTTACTGTTAACTCTATCGATGGAACTCCGCAACAAATTAACATAGTAATCATTGGAGCGAATGACCCGGCTACATTTGGAGGTACTTATACCGGCTCCGTGACAACAGACCACTCTGTCGCATCTGGACGTTTGACGGTCCAAGATGTTGACCACGATGAGGGATTCTTTCAGAGTATTGGCCCTATAGTCCCTAGTCAGTATGGTACATTTAGATTCGACTCTAACCCGGATTTCCTCAGTGGCTTCTGGACATATGAACTGACCGCTTCGGTACCAGTGGGACAGAAKCTAACAGATTCGCTTACGGTCAAATCGACCGATGGCACCAGCCAGAATATAACTATTTCAATAACCGGTACCACAGGCGCAACCGGTGCCACAGGCGCAACCGGTGCGACTGGCTCGACTGGAGCAACCGGCTCGACCGGAGCCACCGGATCGACAGGTGCAACAGGCTCGACAGGTGCGACTGGTTCGACTGGCGCCACCGGTGCAACTGGTTCGACCGGAGCGACTGGCGCCACCGGAGCGACTGGCGCCACCGGTGCAACTGGTTCGACCGGAGCGACTGGCTCGACCGGCGCCACGGGAGCCACAGGCGCAACCGGCGCCACGGGAGCAACCGGTGCTACGGGATCCACAGGCGCAATCGGCGGCACCGGTGCGACTGGCGCAGTTGGAGCCACGGGCTCGACTGGCGCCACCGTGGCTAATGGAGCGACGGGCGCCTSCGGTGCCATCGCGTCCGACTCGCTCGGCCTCAAGGACRCTGCAAAATTCCTGCAGTCCGGCTCTGCCCATGGCAACAGTGATCACGGCAGCCATGCGTCGTTCCACAACCTGATTGGCCTGGCGTCCACTTCGGTGACGACAGACCTGCTAAATGTCCTCAAGACGATTAGCGGTTATGGTCAGAACCAGAACAAGCCGTCGGGAGCGAGCACGGATCTCACCCCGGACCAGACAAAGCCTGGCGGCGGCTATGCCAGCACCGACCASACSGCCAAGACAACCCTGAAGGATCTCTTGAAGCCGCAYGAGTGAGCAGGRATGTTGAATGGGCCACGGACGCAGACTGGTCCAAGTTTGAAAAGGGACGCGCGGGCTCCTCGGCTGGAAATGCCGGGGCGGCGCCCGCGTACTCTACGTTGAGGGCGAGCTACCGGGGAGGTCAGTGCAAGGCCGATCCAAGCAGAAGCGGTTTCGATGGTTTCTCGGAATCGAGCCAAGGGGAAACCTCGTAACCCTATCAATTCGCGGCGTGGCGGGGGCGAGGACGCGCGCGGAGGCGTTCGCTGGTAGTGAGTGAAGGCCGGGGGTGCGGAAAACCTCTGTACGGGTCGTCAGAGGGCAGCGCCGTCTTGCGCGAGGACGGGTTTCGGGCGCGCGGCTCTCCATGCGCGAGTAGTGCGCTGTGCTCAGTCCGGCCGCTTTTGATAGTTCAGTGCATCCCGGCGCCTTACATTGCGGCTTTGGGCCTTTGACCGGCTTTTCTTCGACCCAATGGCAATTGCCGTCACGAGTGACGATCAGCCGTCGCACGCCACAGTGCTGCTGTTCTCCGGTTAGCCTGCTGCTGTCGCATCGTTCCATAATCGAGCCATCAGGTGCCGCAATGTGGTTAGACGTCTTCACATCAATCCACAGATGCTCCCCGGCCGCAAAATTGACGGCAATCACGTCGGCTATGCCGTGCGGCGAGACGTTGCGAAAGACTTCATATCCTTGCGACAACAGCCATGCTGTGGCCACCAGTTCCGAATGCGCGCCTCGATGCTTCTTGTCCATGCAGGTGTCCCAGCGTTCCGTCGTGAAACGCAGATTATAGCGAATGACCCGGCCGCTGTCTCCAATTTGGCACCAAACTGGTTGCGAAAACGGTGTAGCTCTCTCTCGGATGGTGTCGACTGGCGGGCGTTCGGTGCCAGTATGGTGCCAAATTGGTTACGTCGAGCCAAAACCGCGCATCTCGTCGAAAGTCGGTTCAACGCCTTGCAATTCAAGGCGTCAGCGGCTATTCACACGCCCGTTGCTGCGGTAGCTCAGTGGTAGAGCACTCCCTTGGTAAGGGAGAGGTCGAGAGTTCAATCCTCTCTCGCAGCACCATTCGTTTTCGAAGCAGCATCAAAAACTTAGAGTTTTCCGTGGCTTCCGTTAATTCGGGCTGTTATGGGAAAGTGCTCTGGTATGGCTGGTAAGCGGTGGCGAATGCGGGGTCTGTCCAAACGCAAAGGCTCTGAGGTGTGGCAGGGCAAGTTCCGTGTGCCCCAAAGGTTATGGGATCGGCGCGTCGATTTGCGGTCTCTTGGCGTCTCCGACCTGGGGAAAACTCAAGAATTCACTCGGTCCCTCGGGGAATATGACCGGGATCGAGCCGGCGAAGTCTACCGCAAGCGCCTCGCTGTTTGGGACCTCAAGCTTGGGGCGTGGGGGACGCTCCTGGAGAACGGTCCTCGGGGTCTAACCCAGAAGCAACGCTTCGCACTCGCGGGCGAATACGCCAAGGCCTTCCTGGCGGCGCATGAGGAAGAGCCGTTTTACGCTCCTCCAAGTCTGCCGGCCCCAGAGGCCCGTGCTGACGATGGCGGGGTGTTGGCTGGGGCGATGATCTCAATGGCTCCCGGCGAACGTGCCGAACTTCGGGGCGCTCTTCTCGCCTACTTCAAGGCAGGCGACCATGAACGGGTGCGGTTGGCCCTCTCCCTGTTCATCAGGTTCCCAGCACTCCAGGCGAGCCTGGGGCAAGACTTCGTGATGGCTCTGGAAGGAATGCATGGGGCTGAGGCTGATGCGGCCCTCGCGGCTCGGGGGCTTCTGGTCACGGAGGAGGCGCGGCGTCTCCTGACCTTCGACCTGGCGGACATGATGGGGGCTGCTCGACGGGGCCTAGTGGCGCGGAGCGGAGGCGATTACAGGCCGGTCCCGGAGCTTGAAGGTGCTCCCGGCTTCGTCTTGGAGCCAGTGTCCGTAGTGGCCGCGCCAGGCCGTCCCGTGGTCACATTCGCCGCGATCATCGACGCTCAAGCCACCAAGCGGAGCGCGGGGCAAGGCTCCAAGCCTATGCCAGAGAACTCGGTCAAGAAGTACAAGCGCATTGCCGATGCCTTCGCTCACCACCGGGGCTCAACCAATGCGGCAACCGTGACAGTCCATGAGGTCGAGGCCTGGGCGGATGCGATGCTGGAAGCGGGAGAGCCGTCCAATCGGTCCATCGCAGATCGGCTTGTAAACCTCGGGACCATCATCAACTGGGGCAAGCGCCTGCGGGAGCACCGAGAGACGATGGCGGCGGCGGAGACGGTCTCGGGCAAGGTCGAGCTGCCAAGCTATATGGAGAAGCCCGGTGGCGAGACCGCGTATCGTCTTGAGGAGGCTCGCACGGTTCTCAGGGCGGCGCGGAACGAGACCGACGCAAGCAAGCGCTGGCTGCCGTGGCTGTGCCTCTATGCGGGCCTCCGGATTAGCGAAGCGAACACGCTGAGGAAAGCTGATCTCTTTGAGGCCGAGGGATCGTGGTTCCTCAAAGTGACAAGTGCCGGCAAGCGCTCCCTTAAGACCGCAAGCAGCGAACGGCGCATTCCCGTCCATCCGGCCCTAAAAGCAGAGGGTTTCCTTGAGTGGGCGAGGGGCGCCCCTGCTGGTCAGCTATTTAGGAACGGCGCAACGTCACTCATTGGGCGATGGGTGAAGAGCAAGGCAGTGGGTCTGGTCCGCTCTGGGGTCGCCCCTAATCACGGGCTGCGCCACCTCTTCGT
>NZ_JBFULQ010000470.1:0-4272 GCF_054049815.1 Mesorhizobium sp. P5_C1
GTCGCCGACGTAACTCCACCCGCTGGCGGCGTCGCGAAACCAATAGCCAAACAGGTACTCAAGCCCATGCTCGCCCACGAAGGGATCGCCTTCCAGGTCGAGGAAGACATCGCCATCCGACGGCTCCGGAAGACAGGACAGGCCAAAACCTGGTTCGGCGGGCAAGAGTTCGAAGCCGAGAACRCCGCTGTCTCTCGCCGCGACTTGCAAACGCGCTTGTTCGCGAACACGTTCATAGGAATGGACCGAACCGCGTTCAGGTTTCCATTGCAAGGGCAGCGGCAGGCCGGCTAGCGATCGCATCGCCTCGACGCCTTGGCTTTTCAGCTCGTTTATCTGAACCTTGGAGATGCCGGCGACGAGGCTCAGGTGATCGTCGGCTCGGCGCCGCCCGTCGCATTGCTTGCTCCAGCGACAAACTTCGCAGTGGCTGTTTGGGTCGGGATAAGTATTCAAGTCGCCGGCGGCGTCGACTGCGAGTTCAAGTCCGGATTTGGCCCGGCGAAAGAACGCGCCGTAATCAGCGAAGCGATAGCGCTCCGGCTGAAAATCCGCCCATGGCGGAACCACGTGCATGAACTCGGGGCTCGAGCCTTGCGCACGGGCGAGCAGATCCGAATAGAGGCAGAGCTGGAGCACGGTGCCCCCCTTGGTCTCGCGCGCCAGCTTGGTATCGACCGCCTCGTAAGACCAGGAGCCGAGCGCGGAGGGCGTCTCGACGCGCAGCAGCACGTCCACCCTGCCACTCCACCGTCCGTTCGCCAGAGCGCCCTGGACGATAACGGGCGTACCAGCCCGCATCGCCTCGAGCGTCCGCGCAGCCGACGCGGCCGTGATATCAACACCATCGATGCGCACCGCGTCGAGGTCCGAAGCTTTCAAATGATCGACATACGCTTGCTCATGCAGCGCGCCTCGCTCCCTCAGGATGTCAAGAAACGGATCATAGGTCGATGGCTTAGCCAGCACGCCTTGCGCGACAGCGAGGTCAAGCGCTGTTAGATGGCGGCAGTTCAAATGGCCAACCAGATCCGTCGCCGTCAGATTTATTTCGTCATCGGATCGCCTCATAAAAGCAGATTAGGAAGAATTACACTTTGAGCAACTGAATTTTATTTCGCCGCTTCTCCGCTTGAAGAACAACGTCGCGCCAAGCAACACACTCATGAAGTGGAGGCGCCTGGTTTGCGATCTGCCCGCGCGGCAAGCCCAGCCAAGGGTGGGCTGAGCGCGCGCGGGATTTTCCAGCGCATCGCTTTGTCGAATATCATGGCTTCGGCGGGTGAGAGCTCGAGCCGCAGGACCCGACGCGTCGCCGCGTCGTATCCTTGAAGTATGATGGCCACCATCGCGAAGAGGTGCCCTCCCCCAACAACTTCCAAGTCGATATGGTGTAAGACGCGGCCGAGATCCGTCGCGGCGAGCGGTTCAAATCGCAGCAATTCGGCCAGCAGCGGGTTCGCCAGGCTTGAGCCAGCATGTTGGTCAAGAAATCGATGCGCGAGGCCGGTGATGACGGGATCGTCCCCCTTGAGATGAAGCAGCCGAGCCAACACCTCGTGTTCGCCACGAATGCCCGGGTGTTGCATCATAAAGGCCTTGGCCCGCTCCACAAAGCGCCGCCGCTGGCCGCTCCCCAGCTCGGCGTTGTAGACCCGAGCCGCGGTAACAGGATCGGCGGCGGTGGACAGCCAACGGTCTTGAAGGCGGTCGAATCCTCGGCCMCTGGGTATGCGACTGAGTGACCACAGCACCGGCCCACTGACAGGATCGGTCACAAACCGATCAATGAAGGAGTATGCATACTCAACCAGCTTGGGCGTCGCCGTCGATGCCAGCGATGAGGCAAGAACTTCGCCGACGGCCCTTGAGCGGAGATGTCTTCGAAGCCATTCGAGCACGAGGGCGCCGTGGAGGGACTTCACGCCGCGACCCAGTTCCTTTGAAACAAACCGCAGTATGATCGGCGCCGGCTGAGCTCCCCGCAGGAACGCCGCCGCCGACACTGACGCAGCGTCCGCTGTTTTGCCCTCAAGCAGCGACACGGCGATTTCCGCGCGATCCTGGACAGCGACGCCTGGCGCGGAGAGAAGGGCGCGCCCCTGGGCTCTTAGCTCGGCCGTAGTGACCGCGGTCAGTCTCTTTGAAGCGTTCGCGGCCAGCCAAAGTCGAAAAAGTGGCGCCGCTTGTGTGTGCGTGCAAAGCCGCGCCACTTCCTCGTACGCGGCGTTGAAGATGTCGGCGGTCGTGTCCGCCTGGTCGGCCTTGCGCAGCATGGCCACGATCATTTTTTTGTCCAGCAGGGCGCCGAGCAGGCCACGGGCGGCGTTCTTGCGCGCGCCCTTGAGCTGCGCCGCGAGCACGCGAGCGAGGTCGCGTCCCCATTCGCCGCCGACATCCGTTCGGTTGATGCCGCGGAGATAAATTGGCCAGATGACCTCCGCGTGGGCCAGCCGCGAACCGTCCTCGCCCTCCTCGGCTCTTAGCTCCACGTCGGTCCAGTGCTGGGCGAACTTAGCCAGGTCGGCCGTCGTTACCAGCTCGGCCGGCGCCGCGAAGCCCAGCGCGTTCGCCGCCGCCACGCTTCGAATTCTTGCAAATGCCTCGGATCGCGCCGAGATTTGGCTATTCGTTTCCGCCTGTGCTTCGATTGTCAGCGCGAGCATGAACGCCGCCAAGCTGGGCTGCTTCACCAAGGGCTCAGCCATCGGCCGCCCTAACCGAACCTCGGCCCATTGGTGGAAGGCGTCGTATTCCGCCGCGTCCGGCGCTGGCAGCGAAAACCGGGTCAAGGCGAGGTGTTCGGATGCGCTAAAAACCTGATAGAGGTCGTGTGTGCCGCAGGTGATCAGACCCGCGTAGGGTGTGCCGCGATAGAACCCGTCGTCCACCACCCGATCAAGAGCGGAACGATCGATCTTGGCTGGCAGGTCATCGAGGAAACAAATCTCGGCCTGCTGTGTCCCGCCGGACCATTTCACGCAGCTGGCAAGCCAGGCTTCGAACTCCGCCAATCGCAGCAGTTCCGTCACCGAGGCCAGTCGGCCGGAGATCACCAACGCCTCGATTAGCTGCAACAATATAATCGACTTGCCATCGCCCGAGCGGCCCTCGATCCAGAAAACCGGGAGCCGGTGGTCGTCCGCGCCATAGGCTTGGGACAGCGCGCCGAGCCACGCCCGGGCAGCGCCGACGATGTTGGCGAGCTGTCGTGGCCGAGCGCGGAAACGTCCCCCCGCCAGATCGTCGAGCCGCGGACGAGGGCGCGTGAAGAGGGCGTTGATGGCATTGGGACGTGGCAGGAACTCGTGCGCTGTCAGCAGCCGACCCGGCAGGCGATTTTCCGATTTGGAAGCCGCTACGATGTCGGACATGACTTTGTAAAGCGCGGTTCGAACGCGATCGGGGTCTCGGCCATTAAAGGCGTCGAAAATGTCGCCAAGCGCCGCTCGAGCCACGCGATCGGCGTCCAGCAYGCCGCCCATCAGCAGCGCGCGGCGAAGAGAGAGCCCCGGATTCGACATAATCCGGATCGGTTCACCCTTGACGAACAAACGGCGCGCGAGGGTGAGACGATCCTTGTCGTATACCTCGCCCACGCCGAAAATCTTATCCGCGCCAAGCCCGTTGACCGTCAACCCGGGTTCGCACCCTTCACAGACGATCTGGAACTCAATTCGGTCCATCATCGAGGGCGAACAGAGCGAGACGATGTCGTAGGCCTCGCGCAACGCGGCTGCCAGCGACTTGGCCGTCAGGGCCCGTTTGACCTGTGTCAGGCTCAACTTGTCACTGGAGACTAGGAAGTCGCTGAGCGATTCGATTTCGACGACCGGGGTCTGTCCGTTGATCAGGAAAGCGTGCACGAAACGCTCGAGCGCCGCCGTAGCCTGAATTGAAAAACCGCTCAGCGCCCACCAGCCGCCGTTGGCCCGCTTGGGAAACTGGCTGAGCCACAGCTTTCGCAACGTGTCAAAACTGTCGGCCAGCTCCGGCGGCACTTGGTTCACGGAACCGTCACTCCCCAAAAGGCGTACCAGCAGCCCGCCGCCGCATCACCAAAAACCCGTCGCCGTCGGTCTTATCGATGTCATCAGTCGCATCAATCGCCTCGTCCTCCGCCGGCAAACTAGGTGCAACCGATCCTCTGAACAAGGTCAAGCGGAAAGGCCCGCGACTTGGCATTCTGTAGAATCAACGCATCCCATCTATGGCGCCCACCGTTTCAGTTCGAAGGCCACGACACGGGCCGAAAATCCCGAGCCCCCGACC
>NZ_JBFULQ010000471.1:0-4271 GCF_054049815.1 Mesorhizobium sp. P5_C1
GTGCGGCCATGCACTTTCTGGACAGAAATCCGCCGGATCTGGGCGAAATCCGGGAAGCGCTCGCCAGTATCGTCGACGATGCCGACAGAGCCGGAGATATCATCGACCGTATCCGTGATCACATCAAGAAAGCGCCTCCTCGAAAGTCTCGTTTCGATCTGAACGAGGCGATCGACGAAGTGATCGGATTGGCGCGAAGCGCAGTCACCGCGAATGGAGTCTCGGTCCGAACCCGCCTCGCGGAGGCGCTGTCTCCCGTCGAAGGGGATCGTGTTCAACTGCAGCAAGTCGCGCTGAACCTGATCCTGAACGCGGTCGAAGCCATGAGCACAGTCGAGGCGGGGCCACGGGAGCTATTGATCAGCACCGAGCAAACCCAGACCGGTGACGTTCTCGTGTGCGTGCGCGATTCAGGGCCGGGCATTGATCGGGACCATCTCGATCGCGTTTTCCAGGCTTTCTACACCACGAAGTCGAGCGGAGTGGGGATGGGACTGTCGATCTGCCGGTCGATCATCGATGCCCACGGGGGCCGGCTGTGGGCAGACACGAATGCATCACCCGGGGCCGTATTTCGGTTCTCCTTGCCCGGCGAAGGCAAGGAACTCACGAATTCCCGTCGCTCGGCTCACCCGCCAGGAGAACGGCACCGAGTCTAGTGAAAAAGCTGTCACTCATGCTGCCTCCTCGTCGGGCGTGCGGTCGGTGTAGGGGGCGAAGCCTCGAAACTGGATGCCGGTGTGCAGCAGCTCTGCCCACTCGCCCTGGGTGTCGCGATAGATGATGCGGCGCTCGCCGTAGCGGCCAAGGCATTCCAGCACCACGTTCTCGGCGTCGTTGTTGACGCTCATGGAGCCCGGGCGGCAGTTGTCGGTGATGAACACGAAACCGGTCATGACGGCCATTTCGCTGTAGCTGGAGCGCGTCATCGGAATCCCCGGTTGCGCTTCGGGAAGGGCCTCGACTGCATCTTCTGCGACGAGATCTTCCGCTTGATCTTTTTCTGCCCGGTCTTGCCTTCCAGGCGCTTCGTTTTTTGCTATCTCGGGCTGATCCTGCTTCGCGGTCTTGACCGCATGGGTCGGGTTGTTGAGAGCCTGCACGTGCTCCAGCGAGCAGCTGGGTGGAATGGTGTCCGACGTTGCTGGATCCCACCGGCGGCGCTGGAGAGCCGGTATGTGATCAAAGGCCAGGCCTTCGAGCGGGAGCAGCCGGGTCTTGCCGTCCGGCTCCTTGCCGCCCTGCCTGACGACAATCTCAAGCTTCTCCTTGATCGTCAGGGCGCGCGGCCGCCACTTCACTGGCGGCCCGAGCACCTGGGCACCGTGGTCGGGAAGGATTGCGATCCGGCCGGCCATGTCAGTCTGCGCTCGGCGGGTTGAGCGCAGCCAGCCGCCGCGCTTTGATCCGGTCAGCCAACTGGCGGCTGCTGTCGTCGTTCTGGAACCGCGCCGCCACGTCGAACTCGGTCCAGACCTCTTCCACGGCCACCGCGGATCGTGCGCCGGCGAGCGCAAGCTGGAAGTCCTCGAAGAACTTACCGAAATTGAATGCTTTGCCCTCGCCGTAGTCGGAGGCCTCTTCCTGTTCCTCCTCCTCGGCAGCTTCGGCGCCGTCGTGCTCGCCATGAGAGGGCCATTCATCGCGAAGATCCCGGACGACAGCCTCAGAACTGGCGTCCGGTGCATCCGGGCTCGGCGGCTTCGGCGGCGATGGCGGTGTGAGCTTGGCAACGGTCACCGGCTCGTCACTGTGCTCGATCACTTCACCGGCAATCTCGCGCGCCTCGAACTCGTCGCGGATACCGCCAAGGACGTCGCCGAAAAGCTCACGAAGGCAGAAGCCGGCCGCTCGCCACTGCTTCATCCGCTTCGGATGACGAAACCAGGATGCGTCGTTGGGGACATCGCCCCATTCCTGCTTGCCGTTCTTCCACACCTTGCCGCGCCGCGTGGGGCGCTCGTCCCAAAGCCCAGCCTGCTTGGCGTCGGCGATCGAGTATGCCTCGACCTTCATCTCTCCTGTGTCTGCACGCACAGCCTTGCACCAGCCGATGGTGCGCTCGTCGACGGTGTTCATCTGAGCGACCACGTCCTTGGACAGGCCGAGATTGAGGAGCGCTTCCTTCGACGCGTCACGGAGATAGCCCAGCTCGAGCGATTTCGCTCTGCCCGACTTGCGGACGACATTGATCAGGCCGTCGCCATAAAGGGCGGGCTTGCCGCCGATGACGGTGAAGGACCGCAGCGCCACCATGGGCGGCAGGCCAAGCTCCGCGCCCGACATGACGACGATCGCGACCGCGCTCGTGCCCTTCTTGCCCCAACGGTTCCAGGCGTCGTTGTCCGCGCCTTCGCCCGGTTCTCTGCCGACAAGAGCCTGTGGCGCCAAGCCGGCCTCAACTATCATTGTCGAGAGTCTCCAGGTCTCCTCGATAGTGGTCGGAATGATGGCCCTCACGGATGCGCCAGCGATCAGCGTAGGCAGGTTGGGACGGTCGTTCATTTCCAATCCTCGGGGTTGAAGCGGTTGGCGCGCCATGCGTGGCGCATCGCATCGTGTTCGATGCAGACCTCGTTCCAGGCGTACCAGCAGGCCGCGCGCCCCTCACGCAGCAGCGTGGAGATGAAGGCGTAGAGAACCACCGGCAGCCAGAGAATGATGATGGTGAGACGAACCGGGCTCATGGCTATTGGTCCACGTCGTCGAAGATCGACCGGTTGCCGTTCTCGTCGAGCAGCGTGCCGTCGGGCGACCACTTTTGGACCCCGTTCGGATGCTTGGCGGCGCGCTGCTCGTCGGTGCGCACGTCGATGCGGAGGATGGCGACCTTTGCCAGTTCGGACTCGGTCTTGACCTCGGCGACCGTGACTGAGATTTCTCGGCCGCGCATGGGCACCATGACGCGCTGGCCGGGTGCGACGTCGAACGCGCCAGCAAAGAAATCATAAGTCTTGTCGCTCTCGCCGAATTTCACGGCGACGATCTTGTTAGGCTGCACGTTTGTCCTCCTTGCGCTCCATGCCGGCTGGCAGGGTGGCGTCTTTGTTGCGAGCGATGCGCGCGGCGACCTTTTCGACCGCCTGACGAACCTCGGGATCGTCTTTCACGGCCAGGACCAGCGCGTCGTAGTCGGTGATGTTCGCGATCCAGTAGGTATGGAGGGACACCTTCGCACCGGTCCGACCGGCAAAGACCGGACGGGCCTGCGCCTCGCGCTCCGCGTCGGCGGCTTGTTGAGCCAGCCGCTTGGCCTCGTTCTCGGCTTCGAGACGTTCGGCCTCCTGCCGGCTTTCCTGTTCGAATGAAGCTGCGAGGCCGGGGGCCGGGTCGGCTTCGCGCCGGGCCTTCTCTTCCTCGGCCGCGCGCGCGGCATCGGCCACCTTTCGCGCCGCCGCTTCGGCCTCACGCCGGATGCGATCCGCATCCTCGCGCGCCTTGCGCTGGCGTTCCTGCTCCAGCCGATCCAGCTCCTGCAGCCACGCCTCTCCGTGCTTTTTCAGCTTCTTGGCGAGAGCGCTGGAATCGGTGCGCAGATCGCGCCACTTCTCGTCGATAGCGTTGCCGCCCTCGATCCATGGACGCTTTTCGACGTTGAACTGCTCGGTCGCCTTGTTGGCGATCACTGCCAGCTTCTTCGTCCAAACGCCGGCTTGGTCTGCCTGCTCCTGGGTGCTGATCGCCTTTTTCAGGAAGGTCTCGACCGTTTCCTTCTCGGCCGCCAGTTCGATGGTCAGATCCTGGTGCAGGTCGCCGGTCTTGGCCGGAAGGTTGTGTTCCTTCGCCACCGACGCCGGCTCATCCGGCCACGCGCCGCCTGCCAGGACCRAGTGATAGAGCGCTTCCGTGATCGGGTTGCGGCAGGCATAGTTCCAGACCTTGTCGGCCTCGGCTTCCTCGCCGTTCTGCAGGCAGATCGTGTTGCCTGCCGCATCCTTCCAGATGGCGACGGGAACCAGCGGCGCGTCCTTGAACGGGCGGTTCCTGAAAAATCCTGACTCCGGGGTATCGACGGAAGGGCCGAGCAGGAGCAGCTGTTCGCGCGTCAGCTCGCGATACTCGCCACCGGTCAGCTTCAAAGCCTGCCGCCACCAATCGTAATTCTTCGACATCTGAGAGCTCTCTTTCCGTCTCACGTGAAACCATTTTGGCAACACTATGGGCGCGACCAAGCGGTCGCTGTGTGCAGTGCTGCCTATGTTGGGAGAACCCGGCCGAGCTGGCGCTGGAGGTGTGGGATCAGGTTTCCACCAGCCCGGCCGGGAACACGC
>NZ_JBFULQ010000472.1:0-4270 GCF_054049815.1 Mesorhizobium sp. P5_C1
CTGCTAACCACCATTGCCTACCGGCTGAACGGCAAGACGACCTATGCGCTGGAAGGTTCGATCTTCATTGCCGGGGCTGCCGTGCAATGGCTGCGCGATGGCATCAAGGTGATCGGCAAGGCCGAGCACAGCGGCAAGCTGGCGGCCGAGGCTGACCCGACCCAGAACGTCTATCTGGTGCCGGCCTTTGTCGGGCTCGGCGCACCGCATTGGGATGCCGAGGCTCGAGGCGCCATTTTCGGGCTCACGCGCAATTCCGGTCCGGCGGAGTTTGCACGTGCTGCCCTGGAATCCGTCGCCTACCAGACGCGGGACCTGCTCGATGCCATGCACAAGGACTGGAAAGGTGCGTCGGTCGAGACAGTGCTTCGCGTCGACGGCGGCATGGTGGCGTCGGACTGGACCATGCAGCGCCTGGCCGATATCCTCGATGCGCCGGTCGATCGCCCGACCATTCTGGAGACGACGGCACTCGGTGCCGCCTGGCTGGCCGGCTCGAGGGCCGGCGTCTGGCCGGATGCCAGGAAGTTTGCGAAAAGCTGGGCACTCGAACGGCGCTTCCAGCCGGACATGGACCCGCCGACGCGCTCCACCAAGCTGGCTGGTTGGCGCGATGCTGTGCACAGGACACTGAGTGTGCCATAAGCAAATCATCAGGGTCTTGGGGCGAGAGAATGAAGCCTGACTGGTATCCAGCTTGGCGCGACGAAGCCATCGAACAGCTGAAGGTCAAGAATGACCGTTTGGAGAAAGACTTCCGCATCGGCCACTGGTCTCGCTACGACTATGACATAGCAACCAGAAGGCTTCTGTTTTCCAAAGACGGGGACGTTAGAGTGACTGCGGAGGTCCAGATTGCCGGTCACACGACCGCTAAGTCACAGAGTTGGCTCTGGGCTTGGGCAGTTTCAAATTGGCCCGACGATGTCATGATCGACGCAAAGCTGGTTCGAACGTTCGGCGAGACGAACAGCATCGACGAACTGACCCAGCTTTACGTCACGGATGCGGATGGTGACCTGGAAGTGCTTGGGTGGGAACTTAGCGCTGTGGCGGTTCGAATTTGCGACGCCCTCGGAGCATATCGCTCACCGCATGGGGAACCAGATGCGCGTTATTACATAATCAAGAGCATCAGCTGGGCAGGCTGATGCTACTTCGATAGATCGAATTAAAAAGGCCCGCGCCATAGCACGGACCTTTCTACGCGACACTACCAGTTACTGGTAGTCACCTGTGATCAATAGGGCGAACTGCACTCCCGGCGAGGACCGTAGTTTGGCTGGAAGGTGTTGTCCGAAGCGCGGTAGCTGCGATAGTGGTCATAGCACCACTGCACATGCGAGTTGCCTTCATAGACGCGGTTGTTCTCGCTGTTGATGATCGCGCCGGTGATCAGGGCGCCGGTGGCGAAGGCAGCCAGCGGGAACCAGTTGTCGCCATGGCGACGATAGCCGCGATGGTATTCGCGGTAGCCGCGATGACCATTCCAATAGACGCCGCCGTCGTTGTTTCGGGCAAAGTTGCGACGGTTGCCGAAATCGCGGTTGCTGAAGTTGCGGTTGAAATGTCGGTTATGACGCCACTGCGAAGGGCCGTAGCGGGACTCTCCGACATTCAGAATATTCGACGACGAGTCCGATGCCTGTGGCACGAACATCTGAGCCGCATTAGCCGGCATGGCAGCCGCGGCAAACGAAACTGACAAAGTGGTCGCCAGTATACCCGATACGATCTTGTTCACTGTTCTTCTCCTTCGAAAGGGTGATTGACGTCCCTTGTGCTGGGAGAACGGGCGAGCCCGGCAATAGTTCCGCGTTAAAATATCAAGCTGCTGATTTATAATGTTTCTCTGGCTTGACGATGGCCTGGAGCCCATTCGTTCGGCTGCTCCGGACGGCCCTTGATGCCCTGCTCGAAGCGGCCAGGCAGACAACATCGCAGTGCCGGGAAAGCTTGGCTTGCCCATGCTCTTTTTCCGGTTGACCGGTCGAGGCACTCTCCCTATGTTCCGCGCAATTTCGAGGGCAGCGTTTCGAGCCCGCGGGAGCGCGTAGCTCAGCCGGTAGAGCAACTGACTTTTAATCAGTAGGTCATGGGTTCGAATCCCATCGCGCTCACCATTGTTTTCAGATCAGCGCAGATAGTGGTCGAGGTCCAGCGCCTAGGCGCCGGAAGGCAGAAGCTCGACTTCCCGCGACGCGTGCTCTCGGGTGCTTTCCGACATCAGTTGCTGCGCAACCGGCTGCACATTTTCCTTAAAGGTGATGCACCTGTCGTAGATCTTCTTGGCCACGCGGTCTTTGCCAATGCGCTCCCATTCGGGCGTCCAGGGCGCATCCCAGTCAAACTGCTGCGAGATGAGAAGTTCTCGGTCAAAGCATTGCGGATCCCGTTCCAAAATCTGGCGGGCTTCATCGGCCAATGGCGTATAGGCTTGGACCGCAGCCATCTTTCTGGCGCGAGCAGCCGAATCCAGTTGGATTTCCACTTCGACAGCTCCCGGCACGTTGGGAACCGCGGCGGAGCAAAGCTGCTTGCGGCCCGGCTTCGTGCCTTGCAGACGCCTTTTGAGGGCATTGCCGAATGCAAAGGCCAGATCATGCATCGGATTGTAGCCATCGACCGCGTCCGAGACGATTTGCACCTCATGCATGTGAGACAGATCGGCGCTGATTCTCGTCAGCACATCGGCAAAGACGCCACTATCCCTGGCCAACAGCGCTTTATACCAGATGGCGTCGGGAATATCGCCGAACACCGCGCCTGCGGTCGCGCCGGCAGCTTCTACCAAGTCGCGTGAATATTGGGTTCGGGAAGAATGGCGTCCGCCTGAACCGTCCGTCAAAAGGTAGATTCGCGGTTTCTTGAGCTCAAGCCAGTGATGGATCCTGAGCTCATGCCCCGGATGGGCAAGGATCAGCACATGTTGCAACTTTTCAGGCAAAAAACGGCTCCAATCCAGGTTTCGGCATACATCCGCCTTAGACCGCATCAAGGCGGCAGGCATCGAAGGGTTTCCCACATCGAGTTGGCCCCGGCCATCTTTGTGCAACTTGTTTGGCCGATGCCTTCAAACTAAGAACGCTGCCTAGCATCTGTTATCCTCGCCGCCAATGCGGAGGTTGTGAAACAGCTAAGGAGGCGGCATTTGCGGGTTCTCATCACCAATCTGTTCGTGTCGTACAATAGCGGTACCGAAGCCGTTGTTGAATTGCTGGCCGACGGGCTTCGCCGCTGCGGTCATCAAACCATGTTGCTGGCTCCAACGCTTGGCGAGATGGCCGATCGAATGCGCCTGCGCGGACACCATGTGGTGGACCGAATTGCCGAGATCGTCGAAAAGCCCGACATAATTCACGCACAGCATTTGACGCCTTGCCTGACCGCGCTGGCGCGTTTTCCCGATGTACCAGCGGTGTTTTCCTGCCACAGCGCTTTCTTCGAGGTCGAAGCCCCGATGCTTCATCCGCAGATACGCCGCTGGATCGCGGTCGACGAAGCGTGCAAGGCCAAATGCCTGTCGCGGGGTGTGCCGGCGGACAGATTGGACCTCATCTACAATGCAATTGACCTTGAACGCTTCAAACAGCGTCCGCCCCTGCCATCGAAGCCTTTGAAGGGGCTTCTGCTGACCAAGAATTTCGAGCATCAGCAAGCGGTGCGCGAAGCCTGCGCCAGGAGCAATATGCAATTGGATGAGTTGGGACCCGCCACGGGCCGGTTTTCACATCAACTCGAAAAGGATCTGCTGCAATACGATATCGTGTTCGCAACCGCCCGGATGGCCATCGAAGCCGCAGCAGTGGGATGCTCGGTCGTGGTCTGCGACGCTCGTGGTTTCGCCGGTTTGCTCGACACGGCAAACATGGAGGCATGGCGGCGAATGAACCTCGGCGTCGGCCTTCTGACCAGGCCGACCACTGTCGAAAACCTGATGGAGGCGTTGTCAAAATTCGACGCTGACGACGCCGCGGAGGTCTGTGCATACTTTCGAAAGGTGGCGGGTGCCGAGCATTTCATCAACGAGCATCTTCGCACCTACAGTCAGGCCATTGAGACGAATGTCCAAACGACGGACGATGAGCGATCGCTCGCCACCGCATCCTGGATCGAGGAGATAGGCGTTTCGCGCGAACGCCGCAGATGGTTCAGTGTCGCCAACGAAATTGGCGGTGCCTGGCGTGATTCTTCAGAACAGGCGACGCTTCTCGATCTGCTCAGGTCGAACACGAAAACCTTGGAGAGTGGTGCCGCAGCACTGACGGAC
>NZ_JBFULQ010000473.1:0-4259 GCF_054049815.1 Mesorhizobium sp. P5_C1
AGGTTCCCGGGGCCACCTATGGCGTCCAGGAAGAGGAAGGCATCAAGAGCGTCTTCGGTCCGCTCGGCATCACCTATGAAATCACCGAAGCCACGCTTGACCAGGCCGAAGTGATCAACCGCATGGTCGACTACCTCACCGCCAACAAGGCCAAGGTCAAGGCGATCATCGGCCTTGGCGACCTGGTGACCGGCTCGATCAAGCGGGTCTTCGACCAGGTCGGCATCAAGCCGGGTGAAATTCCGGTCGTCGGCTGGGGCAACTCGCTCGACACCACCCAGGAAGTGCTGAACGGCTACGTCAATGCCGGCCAGTGGCAGGACCCGCAGGCGACCAGCTATGTCGCCCTCTCCCTGGCCAACATGGCCGCTGCCGGCATTCCTCCGGGCTTCAACGTGATCACCGGTGCGCTCTACGAAAAGGATACCGCCGCGGTCTACGACAAGATCCTGTCCGGCAAATAAGATCCCAAACTCAAACAGTCGCGACTGCCCCGGCGGTCGCGACTGACTTCTCCATTTTCGCCGAGCCCTTCGCTGTGCAAGGCTCAGCCTTTCCAATCCTATCGCGGGTTGCTCGTGGAAAATCGTTCGCTCATCCAACACCTGATTGCGCGGCCTGAGTTCGGCCCCTTGGTGCTGCTCGTCATCGAGATCGCCGTTTTCTGGAGCATCAACCACGACTTCCTGTCGCCGCAGAACATTTCGAACACGCTGGCCTTCACGGTCGAACTCGGCCTGATCGCGCTGGCGATGACGCTGTTGATGACGTCGGGCGAGTTCGACCTTTCGGTCGGCTCGCTGTTCGGCTTCTCACCGGTGCTGATGTGGACGCTGTTCAACAGCGGCCTCACCTCGCTTGAGGTCGGCTTTGTCGCGGCACTGCTGGTCGCCGCCTTCATCGGGCTGGTCAATGGCTGGTTCGTCACGCAGCTCAAGATCCCGTCCTTCCTGGTGACGCTCGGCATGCTGCTGGTGGTGCGCGGTACCGCCCTTTTCGTCACCGACGGGTTTCCGCAGCGCACCTGGAGCGCCGAAGGCAGCTGGCTGGCGGAGGCGCTGGTCGGCGACTTCTTCATCGGGCCGTTCCGCATCTACATGTCGCTGTTCTGGTTCATCGCGGCGGCCATCGCGCTCGGCTATGTCCTGACGCAGAGCCGCACCGGCAACTGGATCCAGGCGGCCGGCGGCAATCCCAATGCGGCGCGCGCCCGCGGCGTCAATGTAAGCGGCGTCAAGATCGGCCTGTTCGTGCTGTCATCGCTGATGGCCTCGCTTGCCGGCGTCATCTCGTCGCTGCGCACCTCGGCCGCCAACCCCAACAGCGGCACCGGCTATGAGCTCGAAGTCATCGCCATGGTGGTGATCGGCGGCACGGCGCTGACCGGCGGGCGCGGCACGATCATCGGCACCGTGCTCGGCATCCTGATCCTGCGCGTCATGCGCAACGGCATCGTGCTGATCGGCGTGCCCGGCCTTGCCTACAATATCTTCATCGGTGCGATCATCCTTGGCATGATGGCGCTCCATTCATGGCTGGAACGCCGGCATCAGGCAGGGACTTGAACCATGGCCGAGCCACTGATCCGCATGCAGAACATCCGCAAGTCCTATGGCCGCGTGCAGGCACTCGAGGACGCCAGTTTCCATGTCAATGAACGGGAGATCGTCGGCCTGCTCGGCGACAATGGCGCCGGCAAGTCGACGCTGATCAAGGTGCTCTCGGGCGCCGTTCCGCTGACCAGCGGCGACATCTTCATCCGCGGCAAGAAGGTGAGCTTGCGCAACACCAGCGACGCCATCGCCCACGGCATCGAGACGATCTACCAGGACTCGGCACTGGTCACGCAATTGTCGATCGCCCGCAATTTGTTCCTCGGACGCGAGCCGATCAAGCCGCCGCGCTTCCTCAATCGGATGGACCAGGACGCCATGAACACGGTCGCACGCGACCTGCTCAAGCAGGTCGGCATCTCGAAGAACATCCCGCCGACGACACCGATCGGCTCGCTCTCCGGCGGCGAGCGGCAGGCGGTGGCGATCGCGCGCGCCATGCATTTCGACAGCGACCTCATCATTCTCGACGAGCCGACCAACAATCTCGGCGTCGCCGAAACACAGGGCGTGCTGAGCTTCGTGCGCAACGCCCGCGATTCCGGTCATTCCTGCATTTTCATCGCCCACAACATCCATCATGTCTTCCAGGTGGTCGACCGCATCGTCGTCATGCGCCGGGGCAAGGTGGTCGCCGACGACATCGACCCGAAGAAGACCAGCGTGGCGGAAGTCGAGCGGATCATCACCGGCATGTCGGACAAGGAAATCCGCGATGCCATCGCCGATGGCAAGCCATCGCACTGAGTCCGGACAGCCGTCTTGTCGAGGCGGCCGAATGACTGTCCGGCTGATGGGCGGCAATCAGCCGTCACCTCAAATCGCATCGCTCGCCTGGCGCGGCATCGCATCGGGACATAGGGTTAGGGCATGAAAGCCACCGTCTCGGATATCGCCCGCAATTGCGGGCTGTCGACAGCAACGGTCGACAGGGTGCTCAACAACCGGCCAGGTGCTAGTGCCGCCAACCGCCAGCGCGTCATGGAGGCCGCCAAGCAACTCGGCTATCTGCCGGTCGCCGATCAGGTGACGCTGCCCTCGCGGCCCGCCCATCTCGAATTCCTGCTGCCGATCGGCAGCAATGCCTTCATGCGCGATCTCGCCGGACATATCGAGGACTACGCCGCGCGGCTGCCGCTTGTCGCCTCGTGCCGGATCCACAACCTCGCCGGAATCTCGCCGAGCGCGCTGCAGACCGCCGTCGAAAACCTCTCGCTCAGGGCCAATGGCGTCGGTGTCATCGCCGTCGACCATCCGCGCACACGCAACATCCTGCGCGACATCGTCGACGCCGGCATGCGCCTGGTCACGCTGGTATCGGATGTCCCGGCCGCACCGCGATCGGCCTATGTCGGCATCGACAACCGGGTGGCAGGACGAACCGCGGCGCTGTTGATGGGACGCTTCCTGGGCGGTCGCACCGGCCATCTGGCGATGGTCGTCGGCTCGCGCTCCTATCGCGGCCACGAAGAGCGCGAAATGGGTTTCCGCTCGGTGCTCAACGAAGAGTTTCCCAACCTGACCGTCAGCAGCGCGGTCGAGATCAACGACGAGCCCGACGTCAGCTATGCCGAGACCATGAAGGCGCTGCACAACGAGCCCGAACTGCTCGGCATCTATTGCGTCGGAGCCGGACATTCGGGCGTTGCAAAGGCGATCCGGGAATTAAGGCCGAACCGCAAGCCGGTGTTCATTTGTCACGACCTCACAAAGGACACGCGGGGCTATCTGGTCGACGACCTGCTCGATGTCGTCATCGACCAGAATGCCAGGCTGATCGCCGAGCAGTCGGTCATCCGCCTGCTCGGCTCGATTGCATCCTCGGCGCCCTATCTGACGCGGAAGTTCATCGAGCCGCGCCTGATCTTCAGGGAAAACGTTCCGGTGCAGTGAAGCTTGCCTGCGCTTTTCCGGTCACACTCGGCAACTTTCGCGGGTGATACAGCGAATCTGCACAGCTGCTATGCACGATCCACGATTGCCGAATCATTGGGCAGCCCCTAATTTGCAGTTGTCGGCCATCTACTCCTCCCAGATGCGATGCCGACGCTGAGTGGGGTGCACCTCCTCCCGCGCCACACTCGAAATCGAGCCCGCTGCCACCTCCTCCCGGCAGCGGGCTTTTTTCGTTCCAGTCAGCCGCGATTGCAATGGCGCTCACGCCAAAGGCGTGGCGCATCGTCCATTCTCGGTCGCGAGATCGAAAAGATTGCCGGGGAGAATTCAGCCGGCAGCAGTGCCGCGGAAGGAGACGATCAGCCCTTCCGCCATGCGCACGAACTGCGCGCTGGGGCCTTCGGTACCGACACTTTGAACGCTGACACGGGCGCCTTCAAGCAGAAGCGACAGCGTATCGGCAAGCAGCTCAGCTTGGCCGATGCCGGCATCCCTGCACAGCGTGACAAGGCGATCGCGCTGGGCTTCCTTGAGTTCCTTGATGACGCGCCGGGCCGGATGATCCGCGTCGGTCAACTCGATGGCTGCGTTGGCCATATCGCAGCCGCGGCCGTCAGCCGTCAGGCAATCGGCGGCCATGCGAACCCAGGCAYGCAATTGCGCCAGCTTGTCGCCGGGATGCTGACTCTCGAATTTCTCCCAGATCGCACCAGCCTTGCAGGCGGTGGCGCGCAGGCATTGGATGATGAG
>NZ_JBFULQ010000474.1:0-4249 GCF_054049815.1 Mesorhizobium sp. P5_C1
TCGACCGCATCCTCACGACATGAAAACGGGGCCTCGATAGGCCCCGTTTTTATTTGTCCAGGCGCGAGGTGCCCATGCCTGGTTCGCCTCGCACCGCACCCGCCGGAACTAACGCCGGCACCGTCAGAAACCCCATCAACCAATTTGAACCGCAGATGAACGCCGGCATCAGAGCCGGTTCAGTCGCGCTCGGGCATTCTCCTGCGTGTTGAAGGAGACACGACCCAATGCTTGCTCGCCGCTTCACCATCGTCTGCCTGCTGATGAGCCTGTTTGGAATGTTCTTCGCCATCCTCGTCGCCGAAACGGGCCGTCCCGCCCGCGCCTGGGACGAAGCCAGTTCCAGGACCTGCCACCTCGCCTGCCCCACCCATCTTCGCAACTGAACAAAGAAACCAAGACCTCGAAAAGAAAAGCAGAACACCATGAACCGCATCGCCGCCAACACTCTCAAGACCCTTCGGCTTCTGCCGCGGGCGGCGCTTATCCTGATGGTTCTGGCTGCTCCGGTTCTAGCCGTGCCGATGATGCGCGCCGATACCGGTTCGACGATCGAAGCGCCCGCTTTGAGGAAGTCCGGTGTCGGCTTCGTGCTCCTGGTCAGCCTGCAGCGCGGTTGAAGAAAAAGGACGCTTTGGCCGCCTTCGGTCGCGACACCCCTCCCAAGAGCCGATCCAAGTCTCTATATTGAGCCATGGAAAAGCGAATCTACCCACAAGCCATCGAATCGGTCGTCATGCCGGAGCCTTTTGGCCGGCAAAGCTTTGATAGCCCCAAAAAGGCCGTCGCCGCACTGCAGGCGTTGTACGACCGCAACACCAAGTTCCTGCGCGATTCCTTCGCGGCACTGGCGACAGCGGGCGGCGACAACAGCAAGCGCTACCGCGCCTTCTACCCCGAGATCGGTGTCACCACCAATTCGTTCACCCAGATCGACTCGCGCCAGGCCTACGGCCATATGCCGACGCCGGGACATTTTTCGACCACCGTCACCCAGCCGGGCCTGTTCGAGAGCTACCTGGTCGAGCAGTTGCGCCTGATCATGCGCAATCATGGTGTCGCGGTCACCGTGTCGGAATCGACCACCCCCATCCCGCTGCACTTCGCCTTTCTCGAAGGCACCCACGTCGACGGCTCGGCCGCCGAGCGCATCAGGCGGCCGATCCGCGACCTGTTCGACGTGCCGGACCTCGACGGCACCGACGACCAGATCGCCAACGGCACTTTCGAAGTGGCCTTCGGCGACACACGGCCATTGGCGCCCTTCACGGCGCAGCGCATCGACTATTCGCTGCACCGCCTGTCGCACTATACGGCGACCACGCCGCAGCATTTCCAGAACTTCGTGCTGTTCACCAATTACCAGTTCTACATCGACGAGTTCGTCGCCCGGGCGCGCGACCTGATGGCCGGCGGCGGCGGCGGATATAGCGAATTCGTCGAGCCGGGCAATGTCATCACCAAGGGCGGGCAAAGCGCGCCCAGCGAAGGGGTTGCGCCGCCACGCCTGCCACAGATGCCTGCCTATCATCTGAAGAAGCCGAACCATGGCGGCATCACCATGGTCAATATCGGCGTCGGGCCTTCCAACGCCAAGACCATCACCGACCATATCGCGGTACTGAGGCCGCATGCCTGGGTGATGCTTGGCCACTGCGCCGGGCTGCGCAACACCCAGGCGCTCGGCGACTATGTGCTGGCGCATGCCTACGTGCGCGAGGATCACGTGCTTGACGACGATCTTCCGGTCTGGGTGCCGATCCCGCCGCTGGCCGAGATCCAGGTGGCGCTGCAGGAGGCGGTTGCCGAGGTCACCGGCCTATCCGGCTATGACCTCAAGCGCATCATGCGCACCGGCACCGTCGCCACCATTGACAACCGCAACTGGGAGCTGCGCGACCAGCGCGGACCGGTGCAGCGTCTGTCACAGTCGCGCGCCATTGCGCTCGATATGGAATCGGCGACCATCGCGGCCAACGGCTTCCGCTTCCGCGTGCCCTACGGCACGCTGCTGTGCGTTTCGGACAAACCCCTGCATGGCGAACTGAAGCTGCCCGGCATGGCGACCGAGTTCTACAAGCGGCWGGTGGCGCAGCACCTGACCATCGGCATCCGGGCGATGGAGAAACTCGCGGAAATGCCTATGGAGCGGCTGCATTCGCGCAAGCTGAGAAGTTTTTCGGAGACGGCGTTCCAATAGGCCGATCGCGCATCGCCTAGAGCGTGTCTCGTTGAAACCGCTGCGCACTTTTGGGCGACATGCATTTGTTTTATGCATGTCGCTGCCCCAAAACCGCTGGGCACTTTTGGGCGACATGCATTTGTTTTATGCATGTCGCTGCCCCAAAACCGCTGGGCACTTTTGGGTGACATGCATTGGGCATCCAGTCATCTTGATTGGGCCGCATTTTTGCCGATAACCGTGCAGCACCACAGTTGGCAACCCGTGCAGACCTGAGCCGATGAGACGCAGTCGAGACATGGCAGCTTCACTGGCATTCATCGCGATGATGATGTTCTCGGTTGCTCTGGTCGCCGGGTTCTTCGGCGCCTTGCACCCGGCCTTCGATTCCTTCTCGCATTTCCGCGTTCACCTTGCCGTGCTGATGGCGCTTTGCGCGCTGCCGCTGCTGGCCACGACATTTCGCCTGCAAGCCGCCGCTGCGTTGCTCTTTGCCGTGGCAGCCTTTGCCACGACAATCAGCGCGCTGCCGCAGCTGTGGCCGGTGGAAGCGGTCGCCAAGCCGGCTGGCCAGATGGTCTACAAGCTGCTGCAGATGAACCTGCGATACGACAATCCAACGCCGAAGAAGGTGCTGTCGCTGATCGGCCGGACCAATCCCGACGTGATCACCCTCGACGAGGTGTCGGCGATGTGGACGACCGAGCTTGGCTATATCAGCAGCGCCTATCCATACCGGATCCTCTGCCCCTACCCCAACGGCATATTCGGCGTGGCGTTGCTCTCGCGGCGGCCCTTTGCCGCCGGCACCGAACCGCATTGCGAACGGCGCGGCGCCATGGCGACAGCGACCGTCGACTTCGGCGGCATTGGCGTCGATGTCGCGGCGATCCATCTCAGCTGGCCTTGGCCACGCGAGCAGCACTGGCAGATCGGTGAGCTTACCGAATCGCTCTCATCGCTCGGCGAGACAGCCATCATGGCGGGCGACTGCAACGCCGTGCCATGGAGCGCCGCAGTGCGCCGCGTCGCCGCGCTCGGCGGGCTGACCGTCATGCCATCAGCCGGACCGACCTGGACATACATCAAGTTGCCGGACTTCCTGCGGCGTTTCGCCGGCCTGCCGATCGACCAGGTTTTCAGCAAGGGCGGGGTGACCATTCATTCTGCGACACGTTTGGAAGAAACCGGCTCGGACCATCTGCCGGTGCTGGTCGAGTTCACGCTCAGGCTGAACGAGCAAAAGCCGACCGACGAACACGAGACCGCGACTGTGTCGCTGATATCGGCCGGAAATTCGCGAAACGGATATCGGGGTTAGAGGCCGTTTGAAGATGGTCCTTCCGACAACCGGATTCCACTTTTTGGGATCATGCCCTACGGTCAGAGTTTGGACCCTTGGCGTGTTCGATTTGACATGGCTCGCTGGTCCGCCGAAGGTCGGCCAGCTCAACATACGGGGTGCTGTACATGTCCCCCAGCTTTATCGTCAGACCCGCCACGCCAGAGGACGAGCCTGGGGTAAGCGAGTTGCTTCTCGCTTCCTATCCCGGCCTGATGCGCACGGCATACGATCAGACCACTCTTGAAGCTGCGCTGCCTTTGATCACTCGCGCAAACCCTGCGTTGCTTTCGGCTGGCACCTACTATCTCGCGGTCAATGAAGATGGCTTTGCCGCCGGCTGCGGCGGTTGGTCCCGGGAACGTCCGGGAAGCTCCGAGGTGAAGCCCGAACTCGCGCACATCCGACATTTCGCCACTCGTCCCGAATGGCTGGGCCGCGGGATCGGGCGCCAGCTTTACCAGCGTTGCGAAGAAGATGCACGCTCGTCCGGTGTGCGCCGCTTCGAATGCCAGGCAAGTCTCAACGCAGAAGGGTTCTATGCAGCCTTGGGCTTCATCTCGGTAGGGCGGATCGAAGTGCGCATTGGCCCTGGGCCGATGTTGCAGTCCGTCCTGATGGAACGGACCATTTGACTGTCAAGCCTGGCGCTCTGTGCTCGTTCCCGTCGACCGGGCAGCCAATTTGAGTGAGTTTTGCCCCTAAGGCCGCTCCAGGGCCTCGAC
>NZ_JBFULQ010000475.1:0-4231 GCF_054049815.1 Mesorhizobium sp. P5_C1
GAATTCGATTCCGTCCATCGTTTCCTAAATCTGATTTACTCCCATATTGGCGAAGCGGACTGGATCGGCCTTTTCCAGCCGCAACGCCAACAAGTATCCCACCACGGCGGCGGCCGGAATCAATGCCGGCAGGATGATCCCGAGCACGCCACCGGTGGTGCCGGTGAGGTCGCCGAAATGCAGGAAGATGTAGACGAACAGTGCGGCCATGATGAGCCCTGACAAGGCGGGCAGGATCACGGTCGACAGCGCCGGCGCGCCGATATGTTTCTTGCGGAAGAACACGATGACCGCGAGCGAGGTCACGGTCATCATGCCGAGGACGCCGAGCGTGCCGACCTGGCTGATCCAGGTGAACATGTTGAGCACCGGGTCGAGTCCTAGTCCGGCAAAGATCGCCAGCACGACCAGGGCGCCGACTGTCTGAGCGACCGAGCCGATGTGCGGGCTCTGGTGATCCGCGTGGGTGCGGCCGAAGGCAGCGGGCAGCAGGCCTTCGCGTCCCGCCACGTAGCTGTATCGGGCGATGTAGTTGTGGAAGGCTGACAGCGCGGCAAACAGGCTCGACACCAGCAGAATGCCGGCGATGGTCGGCACGGGACCGCCGACATAGCGCCCAGCAAGATCGAAGAAGAGTGCCGAGGGATCGCCGTAGCCCTGGATGGTCGGCACGAGTTTCTCGGCGCCTATGCCAACGATCATCAGCCAGGTGGTGAAAACGAAGAAGATGCCGATCATCAGCACCGACAGATAGGTGGCGCGCGGAATGGTCTTCTCCGGGTCGCGGGCTTCCTCGGCGTAGATCGTCGTCGCTTCGAAGCCGATGAAGGATCCCAGGCAAAACAGGATCGCGGCAGTCAGCGAACCTGAAAACATCGCGTTCGGATCGAACAGGTTCAGCGCCAGCCCGTGYGCGCCGCCCTTGCCGAGAATTGCAAAATCCACGATCAGGACGATCAGGTATTCGAGCGCAACGGCCACGACCAGAACCTTTGCCGACAGGTCGACCTGACGGTAGCCGAGTATGCCGACCAGCAGGACGGCGATCAGGCTCCATCCCCACCAGGGCAGGGTCAGCCCGAGTTCGCCGAAGACACCAGCGGCGATGCCCCCCAGGAGGCCGATCAGTCCAAACTGCATGGCGTTGTAGGCAACCACCGCCACGACCGCCACGGCGCCGGCGACCCGCCCGCCGAGACCGCGCGCGGCATAGGCGTAGAAGGCGCCGGCATTGGTGACATGCCGCGACATCGCCACGTAGCCGACCGAAAAGGCAAGCATCACCAGGGTCACGAAGATGAAGGTCGCCGGGATGYCGGCGCCGTTGCCCAGCATGAACGCCAGCGGCATCGCGCCGGCAACGCCGGTAAGCGGGGCCGCTGCCGAGATGACCATAAAGGTCACGGCGATCAGGCCCAGTGAATTCCTGCGAAGTTGGTTGGTTCCTGCGGTACTCATTTGGGTAGTTCTCCCTCTGTGTTCCCCATGGCCGATTGACCGGTCCATTGTTGGTTGACGTCTGTTTTCGTTCAGGCGGCCGTCCGGCCCGCCATCATTCCTCTCCGTTGGCGAGATGCCCGAAGGACCCCCGGCACTTGGCGAGAAAGTGCTCGACCGACTCGCTCCTTTGATTGCCGCGCGGCGTGATCGCGATGACTGCTCCCTCGGGAAAGTCCTCATCCAGAGGTATGGCCAGGATCTCCTTGCCGTCGGAGGCGGTTCTGGTCTGCGGCGCCTGCGGGACGATGGAATATCCAAGCCCCTGGGCGACCAGACCTCGCACCATGGCGAAAGATGGCGACTGGAAGCGGATGAGCGGCTGAAGCTGGCTGCGCTTGAACAAGGCATCCGTGGCCGCGCGGACGGAAGGATAGTCCAGCAGGATCATGGGCAGGTCAGCCAGGTCGGCGAGCCGCAGACGAGACCTTGCTGCCAGCGCGTGACCGGCGCTCAACAACACATGCGGAGCCGGGGGGCAGATGAGTTCGGCGTCGAGATCAGGCTCGTTCACCTGTCCGAAGGTGATGGCAGCCTCTATTCTGCCGGCGCGCATCTGTTCGATAAGGTCGTCGTGGTCGGCTTCCAGAAGGCGGATGTCGACATCCGGCTGCTGGCTTGCGAAGCGGGCGACGAGGGCCGGCACGAATTGCGGCCCAAGCGTGATGAAAAAGCCGATGCTGAGGTGGTTCGCCGGGTGCGGCGGCCGATGATCATCCGGCGCGATCGGGATGGCGCGCCGGTAGCCGCGATTACCGTAAACCAGCGGCGAGCGCTGCGCTGAAAGGTCGATGGTCTCGGCCTCGCCGATGAACAGAAAATGGGTCCCCCACAGCAAGGCTGTCTTGAGCTCGCAGTCGAGCGAAACGAYGGCACCATCGATGACCGGCGCGCCGGTTGCGCCGGGGTGCCAGGCGATCGCGCCGAACCTGTCCTGGTTCAGATGTTTGAGACGGCCGGAAAAGAGATCCGAGACGAAGCTCTGATTGCCGCTGAGCACATTGGCGCAGAACCGCCTGTTCCTCTTGATCGCCTCGCATGCAGGGCTGAGGTGATGGACGCTGATGAGCAGGGAGGGCCGGCTGGTGTCGGCCGACACCGAGGTCATCGATGAAACGGTCACTCCGAAACGACCTGCCTCGCCGTCCGTGGTCACCACGGTAACGGCGGAGGCAACGCGGCTCATGCCTTCGATGAAACGGGCGCGCAGGTCAGTATCCATGGTCGTTCACCCCAGGTCGAAGAAACGTTCCAGTTCCACGTCCGGAACCTTGCGGCGGAATTCGTCGTGCTGGCACTCTCGGGTGGCCGTGAACGCCTCGACAAAGCGCGGCCCCAGCCAGTCCTTGGCGAAGCTCGATCCGCGCAGCCGTTCGATCGCCTCGGGCATCGAGCGGGCGAAGTCGCGGGCGGGTTTCTGCGTGTAGCCTGACCCGATGGTCTCGGGGTCGGGCTCGATCTCGCCTATGACACCGGCGATCCCGGCGGCGATTGTGGCCGCGGCCGAGAGATAAGGGTTGGAATCGGCGCCCGGCAGGCGATTTTCCACCCGCAGCGTCCCTGCGTCATGGCCGACCAGGCGAAAACATGTGGTGCGGTTTTCAAAACCCGAGGTCAGGCCGGGCGGCGCGAAGGTGCCCGGTGCGAAGCGACGGTAGCTGTTCACCGTCGGCTGGAAGACCAGCGTCATGTCGCCGGTATAGGCTTGGAGACCGCCAAGGAAGTGGCGGAAGGTGCGGCTGACGCCGTTCTTTTCGTTTGGATCCCAAAACAGCGTCTTGCCGTCCCTGTCCTTCAGGCTGATGTGCAAATGGATCGACTGGCTGTCCGCCTTTTCGTTCCAGCGCGGCATGAAGGTGACGGACCGGCCTTGCCGCAACGCCAGCGCGCGGATGAAGTTCTTCAAGAGGACGAGTTGGTCGGCCGGTTCCGTACCTACGCCTGCTCCGATGCAGGCCTCCATGAAGCCTGCGCCGATCTCCTCGTGCATCTTGGCGAGGTCGATCTTCAGCGGCTCRCAGATTGCGGCCAGCGCCTCGTACCATTCGGTCTGGACAACCTGATAGAGGATCAGGTCGTGGCTGGCGTGAGCCGTCGCTGTCTTGAGGTTGCGGTAGCCCTTCGCCTTCGCGCTTTCCGGTGTCTCGTCGAAAAGTGTGTATTCCAGCTCCATTCCGTATTTCGGCACCAGCCCCGCTTCGCTGGCGCGAGCCAGAACCGATTTCAGGATCGCCCGCGGACATATCTGTGCCGAGGCGCCGGTGTAGTTGGAGAGGACCAGCAGGTCATGCCCCGGTTTCGACCATGGCAGGCGGCGGCCAGAATTCGGGTCGACCTGCAAGGGGTCATCGTGAAAATCACCCTTGTCGTCGTTGACGCCCGGGATGACGAGCATCACATCGGTCGGGTCCAGCGCCAGTTGCGCGGGAGCCATGCCCATGCCGCTTTTCGCGATGCCTTTCAGGCTGCTGGTCGAGACCATCTGTCCGCGCAGCAGTCCGTTGGTGTCGGTCATCGCGACGGTGGCAAAGCGGCTGGCCGGATCGGCCAGGTAATCGTCAACTGTCATGTTGCACCTGATTGAGGGAATGGGCGCCGATAAGTCGCGCGAGTTCGGTGAGATCGGTCTCGGGCTGTGTAGAATAGGCCTTGAGGAATACGCGCAGGCCGTTGTGCAGATAGCGGGCGACCTCGGCGCGCGACGGGAAACGGTCCGGCATGTAGAGGGCCTGGG
>NZ_JBFULQ010000476.1:0-4231 GCF_054049815.1 Mesorhizobium sp. P5_C1
GCTAGGGCGAGTAGCCGAGATGGAAATCCACACCCGCCTTCAGCATCGAGGCGCGTTCGAGAACGTGCGCGCAATCCTCCTCTGTGGCGCCGGGATAAACAGTAGACTCATACACCACAAAGTCGCCCTTCTTGAGGGCGCCGCCGACGGTTCCGGAGGCCTTGAGCAGTGCCGACAGATCCGGCCGTCGCGCGGCGTCGATCGGCGTCGGTACCGTTATGATGAAGAAATCGGCCTCGGCTAGCTCGGCGGGATTGTCGGTGAAGCGCAGCGAGGCGGAAAGAACATCCGCAAGCTCCAGTTCGTTGTTGCGATCGATGCCGCCGCGAAGCTCAGCAATGCGGAGGGGATCGATATCGAAACCCAGGACCTTGAAGCCGTTGCGGGCGAAAGCGGTCGCCACCGGGAGCCCAACATAGCCGAGCCCCACCACGGCGATCCGGCGCCTGAGAACGTCAATCACGCTGTTCATGATGTTCTCCCTATGCCTGCGAACAGGCGTTGGATCCAATAATTTCCCACCGTCGAACGGGGCTGCCCAACGCAGATCAACGGGAACATAGCCAATCCTCCAGTTGCACGAGTGAGAACAGACGCTGGCTGTGGTCGCGCGCGCCCGTTGCGTGTTCAGTTACCAGGCGCCGTATTCCCGCGGGCTTGAGTAGGCCGAGCCCTTGGAGGGCCTCGCTCCGCGTCAGCGCTTCAAGCCTCGGCCGCAGTTGCCCGGAGAACCAGACCTGCAACGGTACAGAGAAGCCTTGCTTGCGGCGTTCAAACATTGCGCGCGGCACGTGGCGCGCAAGCAGATCGCGCAGAATGCGCTTTCCGCCGCGCTCGTCCATCAGGAAGTGGTCGGGAAGCGACAGGCCGAATGCAAGGACTTCAGGGTCGAGCAGAGGCGCGCGGGCCTCCAGGCTGTGAGCCATGGTGGCGATGTCGAGCTTCGGCATAAGGTCGTCGGCGAGATAAGTCCGGATGTCAGTGTAGCGCATCTTGCGCAGGGTAGTGCCGCCTGCCCAAGTATACGCGTCGATTAAGATCGTGCTGGCGGGGTCTAGGCCCGCACGTCGCCGTTCGAGCAGCTCGCCATCGTACAAAAACTCCGCTTCCGTCGCGTTGACGAAGGAGCGGAGAGCGGCAAATCGCTCCGCCCGCGAAAGCTCGAGTACCGTCAAGCCGCGCTCGACTCGGCCCATTGTGACGCTGTGTTGACAATGGCGGGCCGCGAGACGAGCCGCCCGGGCCCCAATGCGGGCCACGCTGGCCGGGATTAAGTTCGCCAAGCGGTCGAGGCGTCGCGCATTGCCGTACCAGCTATAGCCGGCGAAACCTTCGTCGCCTCCATCGCCTCCCAGAGCAACGGTGATCGATGGCCTCGCATGCTGGGCCATCGCCCAGAGCGCGAGGGCGGAAGAATCTGCGTAGGGCTCGCCGAAATGTAGCGTCATCCGGGGCAGGATGTCGAGAAGATCCGTCCGCCCACGCAGGGTGTGATGCCGGGTGCCAAGATGGTTCGCAATGGCGGACGAGAACGCGCTCTCGTCGAAGCGGCTGTCTTCGAAGCCCACGCAAAATGTCTCGATCTGCTCGACCGACTGACGCACGGTCGTGGCGGTGACGAGACTGGAATCGATACCACCGCTCAGAAATACCCCCACGGGGACGTCGCTGCGCAGCCGGAGGGCGACGGCCTTATCAAGCTTTTCCTGAAGTTCATCCAAGGCATTCTGATAGGAACCCGAATAGGGCTCGCCGTAATCCGCGGGATCCCAAAATCCGCGCAGGCATAGCCCCCGATGGCCAAGCGTCGCGAGGCTGGCGGCCGGCATCTTAAAGGTATTGCGATAGATTGTGTACGGCGCGGGGATGTAACCCAGAGCGAGATAGATATCGAGCGCCTGTGGCTCGATGCTGTTTACCGCCGTCCCGGCGCGAAGCGCAGTCAGGGAAGAGGCGAAGTACAGGCATTTTCCTTCGACCGTATAGAACAACGGTTTTTTGCCGAGACGATCGCGCGCGAGAAGCAGGGACCCTGACCGATCGTCCCATGCTGCGAACGCAAACATGCCTCGTAACACTTTCACGCTTTCTTCGCCCCGGCGCATGATGAGGCGCAGGAGGATTTCCGTGTCTGATCTGGTGCGGAACATCTCCCCCTCGCCAGCCAGTTCCTCCCGCAATTCGAGGTAGTTGTAGATCTCTCCGTTGAAGGTGATCCCGATGCTCCCGGACTCGTCCAGCATCGGCTGGTTTCCTGTCGCCAAGTCAATAACCGCCAACCTGCGATGCGCGAGAACCGCACGTCCAGATGGCGCAATCCAAAGTCCGGCTCCATCCGGCCCGCGATGCGTCATTCCGGCCGACATTGCCTCGACTCGGCGAGGATCGGGACGGGTCCCGGGGGCGAGGCTTATGCCGCCCGCAATGCCGCACATGTCGAGACCCCGCCGTTAGCGAGCCGAAGAGCGCTCATGCTTCTTCCTCAAAATGGAATGGTATAGCTCCTCATATGCGATCACCATTGCAAGCTGTGAAAAGTTTGACGTAACCCGCTCGCGGCCTTTCGCCGCTAACTGCGAGCGAAGCTCGCTGTCCCGTAAAACGCGCATGACAGCGCTGGCCATCGCGGCGGCATCGCCCGAAGGCACAAGCATGCCGCATGCGCCGCCCGCAAGGAGATCGGGCGTGCCGCCAACGGCGGTCGCCACTACCGGCACGCCGCTCGCCATCGCCTCCAGCAGGCTGATCGAAGTGCCTTCCGAAAGTGACGGCAGGACGAAGACGTCGAGGTCGCGATACAAGGGTGCTGTATCGGCAATCGCTCCAGCGAAAATGACAGACTTGGAAATCCCCATTTCCGAGACGAGCGCTTCGAGTTCTTGGCGCAAGGGTCCCTCCCCCGCAAGCACCAGGCGGGTCTGCGGGAGGGATAGAAGCACCAGCTTCAATGAGGCAAGCAGTAGGGCGTGATTCTTGATCGGATCGAGCCGGGCAACGCAACCGACAAGGGAAGAACCTGGAGCGATGCCGAAACGAGCGTGAATTGTTCCGCTTCGATGGCGCGGTGCGAAGCGCGCCGTGTCGATTCCGTTTGGGAGGACGGTGACCTTCGACGCCGGTATCCGGGTTCGTTGGACGAGATGGCGACGCAACGGCGCCGAGACCGCTACGAYGACGTCCGAATGGAGCGCTCCCCACCAACGCAACAGCTCGCTCTGCCACCCCTCGCCGTAGGCGAAACCGTGCAAGGTGCTAACCTTCGCGGGCACACGGACAGAACAGGACGCCAAAGCAGCTTTGGCCCAAACTGCATTATGCGCGTGGACGACGTGGCAGCCGCGTGCCGCGACATGCGCCCTCAGCTTGGCGTCAGGAAAGAAATTGGGGCGAATGCCGGGACAGCCCACCAGGCTTACCGACACGTCGCTAGCACGAAGAGCCACGGCGAGTTCGCCCTCCTCCTCCAGGCAGGTAATTCCAACCCGATGTCTGCGGGCAGCAAGCCCTAAGGCGAGATCCCGCGCCATCATTTCCATCCCCCCCATTGCCAGGGACGGGAGGACCATCTCGATCCTCAAGCTGGCCTGAGGCGCATCATTCGTTTCATGGCGAATGGCGTTCAAGGGATAGTTCCCGCTGTGACCCGGTCGGGACGCAGCTCACGGTAGAGGCCCAGATGTCGGCAAACCCGCTTATCCAGCGAGAACCGTGCGGCCACCGCGGCTCGCGCCGTCTTCGCGGAAGGGCTTCTTCCGTATTCCAGGGATTGTCTGATCGCCTTGGCCAGCGAGCAGGGGTCGCCTGGGGCGACGATCCGGCCTGCTGCCTCGTCGACTAGGACCTCCGGCACGGCTCCAACGGCGGTTGCAACAACGGGTACATCAGCGCTGAGGGCTTCGAGAAGGACGTTGGGAAGTCCCTCGCTGCGCGAAGGCAGCACGACCAGATCGAGTTGCCGGTACAGCGATCCGACATCCTCGACCGTTCCCAGAAAGTGTATATCCGATTGGATGYCAAGCGCGACTGCCTGCTGCTCCAGCGCCGCGCGCGCGGGGCCGTCGCCGGCAAGGACGATGGAAACCGAGCGGGCCGGCAAGAAAGACACCGCCTGGATCAGCACATCTACGCCCTTCTCCGGACTCAGCCTACCTATTACGCCGATGAGCGGCACCCCGGGGCGCCGAATGGCCCCAAGTTCCACCGGCGAGCTTTCGGACGGGATGGCCAGGAT
>NZ_JBFULQ010000477.1:0-4231 GCF_054049815.1 Mesorhizobium sp. P5_C1
GGACATTGGCAACGCCGGTGGTGAAGGCCAGATCGTTCCAGCCAGGTTCGGCCATACGGACCGCCCTGCACTGTTCGGCCTCGGCCGCTTCAGCCGCAGAACAGGCCAACGCCAGGGCAGCGAGACAGACGCCATTCGCAAGGATGCGGAACATTTCGGTTCTCCTCATTTTTCGAAAATTGACCAATTGGTCTTTTTATTGTCCCATTGGTCAATAGTTGATCTGCGCGGACGAAAATGTCAATGTGGAATCGCAATGCATGGATCGATCCGGTGAAACTCAAGCGTCTCAGCGAGATACGCCGCAAGGAACTGCGGCAGGCGGCGTTCGCGGTGCTGGAGCGCGAGGGCATTGCCGGCGCGACGCTGGAAAAGGTGGCGGCCCAGGCCGGCGCCTCGAAGGGAATCGTGCTGCACTATTTCCGCAACAAGCAGGAGTTGTTCGAGCACGCGATGCGCGAAGCCAACGCCGTCCTGTGCCAGGCGGTGATTGCGCGCCTTCGCCGGGCGATCACCCCGATGGAGCGGATGGATGCCGTGATCGAGGGCAATTTCGAACCGCATCTTTTTCAACCGCCTCTGTGCCATGCCTGGCTTTCGCTCTGCGCCGAGGTGCCGCGCGACGAGAAGATGGCGCGTATCCAGAGAGTGATCCACGCGCGCATGCGCTCTAACCTGTTGTCCGGCCTGCGCGGCCTTGCCTCGCCGGCGGATGCCGACGACATCGCGCTTGGCGTCACCGCATTGATCGACGGGCTTTGGCTGCGGCTCGGCCTGCAGCCAGGCAGCGTCTCGCGCGAACAGGCGGTCCGCCAGGTCAAGAACTATGTCGCGGGACGGCTCGCCATTCGGGAATCCGTGATCGTCGGCGCCTAAATCGACACTGGGCACGAGGCGCCGGTTGTTCCACGCAGGAGTGCCAGCGGTCGAAGTTCATACCTTGGGATAGGCCGATGGCTTGACCGCGGTCGCTTATGTGCGGTGCTCTCGAGGTGGCCAAAGCTGCCTCGGAGCGTCCTATGAGACTTCATAACAAGCGCGCGCTGGTTACCGGCGGATCGGACGGCATCGGCCTTGCGATCGCCGAGGCCTTTTCGCGTGAGGGTGCGGATGTCCTGATCGTCGGCCGCGACACCGAAAAGCTTGATGCCGCCGCCAGGCGGCTCGGCGGCAATGTCGAGACGCTGTCGGCCGATCTTGCCACCAGCGCCGGCATAGAAGCCGTGGCCGGGCACGTGAAAGAGTCCGGTCAGCCGCTCGATATCCTCGTCAACAATGCCGGGGTGGCTTTCCTGGTGCCGTTCGAGACCGTCAGCAAGGAAGAGTTCCAGCAATCCTTCGCGCTCAATGTAACGGCGGTGTTCTTCCTCACCCAGGCTCTGCTGCCGCATCTGGCAGCAGGCGCGTCGGTGATCAACATCTCGTCCTATTTCGCCAACAAGATGATCCCGAAGCGGCCGTCGAGCCTCTATTCCCTGTCGAAGGGCGCGGTGAACTCGCTGACCAAATCGCTGGCCTTCGAACTCGGGCCGCGCGGCATCCGCGTCAATGCCATCGCGCCCGGCACGGTCGACACCGCCATGCGGCGCAGCACGGTCGACTACCTGCCGGCCGAGGCAAAGGCGGAGCTGACGGCCTATGTCGAGCGGAGCTATCCGCTTGGCCGCATCGGCCGCCCCGACGATCTGGCCGGCATCACGGTCTATCTCGCCAGCGACGAGGCCGCCTGGACCAGCGGCGGCGTCTTTGCGATCGACGGCGGCTACACGGCCGGGTAAGCGTCCCGGCTCTCCCATCGAGGGGGCAAGCGCTTCAACCGATTTGCATCCGTCCTGCCCGCAATCTCCGCTTGAAGCCGTTTGTGCAACGCGATACGCCGTTGCCGACTTCGACAAGGAGAGACCCATGACCGCTGCAAAGACCAGAACCGAAACCGACACGTTCGGCCCCATCGAAGTCGCCGCCGATCGTTATTGGGGGGCCCAGGCCCAGCGTTCGCTCGGCAATTTCAAGATAGGTTGGGAGAAGCAGCCGGCGTCGATCGTGCGCGCGCTCGGCATCGTCAAGCGGGCCGCGGCGGAAGCCAACATGGAACTGAAGCGGCTCGATCCGGCGATCGGCAAGGTCATCGTCGAGGCAGCGCAAGAGGTTATCGACGGCAAGCTCAACGACCATTTCCCACTGGTCGTCTGGCAGACCGGCTCGGGCACGCAGTCCAACATGAACGCCAACGAAGTGATCTCCAACCGGGCGATCGAGATGCTGGGCGGCGTCATGGGCTCGAAGAAGCCCGTGCATCCCAACGACCACGTCAACATGAGCCAGTCGTCGAACGACACCTATCCGACGGCCATGCACATCGCTTGCGCCGAGCGCATCGTGCACGATTTGCTGCCGGCCCTGAAGCACCTGCACAAGGCGCTGGACGCCAAGAGCCGGGCTTTCGCCCACATCATCAAGATCGGCCGCACGCACACGCAGGATGCCACCCCCCTCACCCTCGGTCAGGAATTTTCGGGCTATGCCGCGCAGGTCGCTTCGTCGATCAAGCGCATCGAGCTGACGCTGCCCGGTCTGCAGGAGCTGGCGCAGGGCGGCACCGCCGTCGGCACCGGCCTCAATGCGCCGGTCGGCTTCGCCGAAAGGGTGGCGGATCGCATCGCCGCCATCACCGGCATTGTCTTCGTAACCGCTCCGAACAAGTTCGAGGCGCTGGCAGCCCACGATTCCATGGTGTTCTCGCACGGCGCCATCAACGCCTGCGCCGCCGCCCTGTTCAAGATCGCCAACGACATCCGCTTCCTCGGTTCCGGCCCGCGCTCGGGCCTCGGCGAACTGTCGCTGCCGGAAAACGAGCCGGGCTCGTCGATCATGCCGGGCAAGGTCAATCCGACCCAGTGCGAGGCAATGACCCAGGTCTGCGTGCAGGTGTTCGGCAACAATGCCGCGCTCACCTTCGCCGGCAGCCAGGGCCATTTCGAGCTCAACGTCTACAACCCGCTGATGGCCTACAACTTCCTGCAGTCGGTGCAGTTGCTCTGCGACGCTTCGGTCTCCTTCACCGACAATTGCGTAGTCGGGATCGAGGCGCGCGAAGACAACATCAAGGCGGCACTCAACCGCTCGCTGATGCTGGTGACGGCACTGGCGCCGACCATCGGCTACGACAATGCCGCCAAGATCGCCAAGACCGCGCACAAGAAGGGCACCACCTTGCGCGAGGAAGCGCTGGCCACCGGGCTGGTCAGCGAAGCCGACTACGACCGGCTGGTGCGGCCGGAGGACATGACGCATCCGGGGTAAGAGATTTGGCGACGGGAAAAATTACTCGCGTCACGACCTCACTCGACGCGAATTTTGCGTAGGCCGTCCGCTCACGGAAACGTAAGTACTGTGAACAATGTGTCGCCGATCTGGCGGCTTTGGTGAACAGTCAGCTTGCTCTATCTGGGTTGCATTGAACCCTTCCCAGAGAGAGCCACCATGTCCATCAATACTTCAGTCGCCGGTTCCGGCGCTTCCAATGCCTCAGCCACCATCCTCCTCGGCCGCGTCCTTCTTGCCGCCATCTTCCTGCTTTCAGGTTTCGGCAAGCTCACCGCGATCGCCGGCACAGCCGGTTATTTCGGCAGCCTCGGCCTGCCCGTACCGACCGCGACGGCCATCATCGTCGGCCTGATCGAGCTTCTCGGCGGCGCCGCCATACTTGTCGGCTTCCAGACCCGGATTGCCGCATGGGTGCTCGCTATCTTCACCGTCGCAACAGCGCTGGTCGCCCACACCGGCTGGGCCGATCAGATGCAGATGATCAACTTCCTCAAGAATCTGGGGATTGCCGGCGGCTTCATCGTGCTGGCCACCTCCGGTGCCGGCGCCTATTCGGTCGACGCCAAGCGCGGCTGATCCACAGCCAGAACACGAAAAACAAAAGCGGCGCGGAATTTTCCGCGCCGCTTTTTCGTTGTCGGTGCACAAGTCCATGTCCCGATTTGCCAGCCGGGATTTACGCCCGCATTGCTGGTAGGATCGACCTTCGGATGCGCGACAGGACCTACCAGCAATGCGGGCGTAAATCCCGGCTGGCAAATCGGGACATGGACTTGTGCACCGACAACGAAAAAGCGGCGCGGAAAATTCCGCGCCGCTTTTGTTTTTCGTGTTCTGGCTGTGGATCAGCCGCGCTTGGCGTCGACCGAATAGGCGCCGGCACCGGAGGTGGCCAGCACGATGA
>NZ_JBFULQ010000478.1:0-4226 GCF_054049815.1 Mesorhizobium sp. P5_C1
GCCGGTGGATCCGGCCCCTCTACAGCGGATGAGCCCCCAAAAACTCGAGTGCCGTTCGAGATTCGGATCGATGATAGCGCGCCGACCCAGACCACTCGGGTATTAACAATCCTTAACTGGACGCTCGCTGCGCCTGCGGGCACTGTTGGCCTACACGGTCGGGAGACCATGATGATCGATAGACGAAGCCTCATTCTGGCCTCCGTGGCGGCGATGCTGCCATTGGGAGCATCGGCCGCGCGGCGCCCGCGCCAACCCGCGCCAAAAACCTTCGACTACGGGCCGGCCAAGCTCGATATCTATGCGCCTGACGGTGCAACCGGCCTGCCGGTCGTCTTTTTCGTCCATGGGGGCACCTGGCAGTTCGGCAAACGCAGCCAGGTCAACGCCAAGCCGGCCTTCCTGCTGGCCAATGGGTTCTGCTTCGTCTCCATCGACTATCGCATGTTGCCCGAGGCCGACGTCGCCACCCAGGCCGGCGACGTCGAAAAGGCCTATGCCTATGTGCGCGCCAATATCGCGCAGCATGGCGGCGATCCCGATCGCATTGTCGGCATGGGCCACTCGGCCGGCTGCCATCTGATTGCGCTGACCGGTATGCGCGGTGGCCTGCCTGGCGTCGCGGCACTCATCCTCGACGATACCAGGGCCTATGATCTTGCAGCGCTTTCCAGCAATGGCGGCATGGTCCGGGCCTATGCCCGCGTCTTTTCCGACCCCACGCAATGGGCCGCGCTGTCGCCCGCCAGCTATGTCGACGGCCACAAGCATCCGCCGACCTTCATCGCCTATTCAAGCGCCGCGGGCCGTGGCGAGGCCTCGAAGGCCTTCGCCGCGCGCCTGCGGGCGACCGGCACCAAGGTCACTGTGTTCGACGGCAGTGCCTATACGCACATGTCGATCAATCGCGATTTCGGCGAGGATGGCGACGCGCTGACCGCCGCCGCGCTGGAATTTCTGAAATCGACCGTCAGCTGACCCCAACGCGGCACAGGCATCGGAGGGACTGGATCAGATCAAAAGTGCCGACGGGATATTGCTGCGCGGGCGTTTGCCGGTGCAACTGCTCTCTTCGATCGTCAAGCGGGAGAGAATTCCATGAACGGCGCCGATGTCCTGTGTGATGTGCTTCTGGCCAATGATGTGACGGTCTGCTTCGCCAACCCCGGCACATCCGAAATGCATTTCGTCGCAGCGCTCGACCGGAAACCTCAGATGCGTTGCGTGCTCGGCCTGTTCGAGGGCGTGGTGACCGGTGCCGCCGACGGCTATGCCCGGATGACCGATCGGCCGGCCGCGACGCTGCTGCATACCGGTCCGGGTTTGGCCAACGGCCTGGCCAACATGCACAATGCGCGGCGCGCGCTGAGCCCGATGATCAACATTGTCGGCGACCATGCAGCCTACCATCTGCCGCTCGATGCTCCGCTGACCAGCGATATCGAGAGCCTTGCCAAGCCGATGTCGAACTGGGTGCGCCGCATCGCCGGCCCAGACGATGTCGCGCCGGCGACCGAGGCCGCCTTCCGCGCCTCGCTGACGCCTCCCGGCGTAACCACCCTGATCCTGCCCGCGGATGCCGCCTGGAGCGAAGTTGGCGCGGCCTCAGTCGGCAAGGCGACGCTGGCGCCGCAGCCCGCCGTCGACATGGGCGCCGTGCGCACGGTCGCCGCGGCCATCCGTGCCGCTCCGGGTCGGGCCGGCATCATCGTTCGCGGACAGGCGGCAAGAGCCGATGCGCTTGCTGTCGCCGGGCAGATCTCGACGGGCAGCGATGTCCGTGTGTTCAGCGACGTGCTGATCGCCCGGATGCAGCGCGGGCGCGGGCGTGTCGCGCCGACGCGCATCCCCTATCCGATCGATGCGGCGACGGCACTGCTCAGGGATATCGATGTTCTGGTGCTGGTCGGCGCGCGGGAGCCGGTTGCCTTCTTCGCCTATCCGGGAAAGCCGGGGCGGCTTGTGCGGGAAGGCTGCCAGGTGCTGACGCTGGCCGCGCATGGCGAGGATCTCAATGCGGCTCTGGAAGCGCTCCGCGACGAACTCGGCGTCAAGCCGTCGCAACAGACGGTGTTCGCAACCGCCTTTCCCGACGAGGCGACGCCGAGCGGCCAACTCACGGAGGATGCGATCGCGCTGTCGGTGGCGCGCAAGCTGCCGGCCGATGCGATCGTCTGCGACGAGGCGGTGACCTCGGCACGGCGTTTCTTCGCGCTGTCGGCCTTTGCCGCTCCGCACGATTACATGATGACCACAGGCGGATCGATCGGTGGAGGCATTCCGCTTGCAACCGGGGCGGCGATCGCCTGTCCCGACCGCAAGGTGATCAATCTGGAGGCTGACGGCAGCGGAATGTACACGGTGCAGGGGCTGTGGACGCAGGCCAGGGAAAATCTCGACGTGGTGACGATCGTCTTTTCCAACCGGACCTATGCGATCCTGCATGGCGAGATGCGCAATGTCGGCGTCGGCGCGATCGGCGAGAACGCCAGGCGCATGCTCGACCTCGACCAGCCGTCGCTGGACTGGGTTTGCCTGGCGAAAGGCATGGGCGTGGAGGCGGCCCGCGCCGATACCTGCGAGCGGTTCGACGCGCTGCTGGAGAGCGCCTTGTCGCGGCGCGGACCGTTCCTCATCGAAGCGGTGCTCTGAGCACAGCGAAGGCGGAACCGGCCTACCAGCGGGTCTTTTCGCCGGGAGCCGCCGGTTCGATCGCCAGCGCATGCACGCCGGCCTTCAGTTCGTCGGCAAGCAATTCGTTGACGGCGCGGTGGCGGTCGATGCGGCTCATGCCAGCAAAGGCCGAAGAGACGACGCGGACGCGAAAATGCGTCTCGCCGGTGCCGTCATAGGCGCCGTGATGGTCGGAGCCGTGATGGTGATGGCCGGCATGGAGATGGCTTTCGTTGATGATGACCAGCCGGTCCGGCGAAAAGGCCTTGTTGAGCTTGTCTTCCATGGTTGCCTGTATGGACATCGCCGTCTCCCTTCACCACATATGGCTGGCGCAGCAGCCGGCAAAACCAAAATCGGGCTCGCAAAGGCCGCTGCCGCGCAACAAAATCCGCCATTCGCCTGCTTTATGCCGCGATTCAGCGGTTAGGGCGATCATCGCGAAAATGTCAATTCTTGTTTCGCATTTGCGAACGCCCCATAAATGGGTGAGATGAAGCCGTATCCCAAATATTTCGAGAAGATTCGCATCCGCCCTGAGAAGGATGCGGAGCTGAAGTCGCACTCGCCGATCTGCCAGTGGGACGGCTGCAAGGAAGCGGGCACCCATCGTGCGCCGGTCGGGCGCATGAAGGAGGGCGAGTATTTCCGCTTCTGCTTCGACCATGTGCGCGAGTACAACAAGGGCTTCAACTATTTCTCCGGTGTGCCGGACACCGAGGTCGCGCGCTTCCAGAAGGAAGCCATGACCGGCCACCGGCCGACCTGGAAGATGGGCGTCAACGGCGCCTCGACGCGTTCGTCGCCGGATGTGGCCCAGATGCGCTCCGGCCGCGCCGGCTACTATAATCGCATGCGCGACCCGTTCGACCTGTTCAAGGGGCCAAAGGATCCGCGCGAGGCGCGCGAGCGCAAGGCCAAGCCGCTTGAGGCCAAGGCGCTGGAAACGCTTGGCCTTGATACAAAGGCGACTGGCAAGGAGATCAAGGCGCGCTATAAGGAACTGGTGAAGCGTCACCATCCGGATGCGAATGGTGGCGACCGAGGTTCGGAAGACCGGTTCCGCGATGTGCTGCAGGCCTATCGCGTGCTCAAACAGGCGGGCCTGTGCTGAGCGACCATACGATTCGTGTCGTTTTCCAACTTTCATAAGGTTGGAAAAGGCTCTAAGACCGCCCCCGGACAAAATCGATTGCCGGCGAAATCAGGCTTTTCGCCCGTGGAGACGTTGAGAGATATGAACAAGGTCGATCGCGACATCGCCAACCTACCCGACACGACGGTGTCGGTGAAGGAGAAATTCGGGTTCGAGTCCAAGATGGTGGTGCCGGCCTATTCGGTGACCAGCGAGCATGTACCCGACATCGATCCGGACTATCTGTTCGACAAGAACACGACGATGGCGATCCTTGCAGGCTTTGCCTACAACCGCCGCGTCATGGTGTCGGGCTATCACGGCACCGGCAAGTCGACCCATATCGAGCAGGTCGCCGCCCGCCTCAACTGGCCTTGCGTGCGCGTCAACCTCGACAGCCATGTCAGCCGTATCGATC
>NZ_JBFULQ010000479.1:0-4225 GCF_054049815.1 Mesorhizobium sp. P5_C1
GCACAAAAAATGGCCGGGCTCGAATGCGGCCCGGCCAAAAGAAGGTTCAAACCTTCAGAGGGGAACACCGCTCAGCGGAATGGGAGGAGACCGCCGAACGATTTTGCCTTTCTGAGCTTATTTCCGCGACTTGGCGACGAATAACGTTCCAAAGAACACGCAAAATGGCGAAAATCCGTTCGGCATCGAGGCTTTGTTATGCATGTCGTCCGCCTAAAACCGGGGCCACTTTTGGGCGACATGCTTTGGGCTTCACGGGCGCTCCGCTCCCGTCTGGAGAAGATCGGCATAGTGGCGGCGCGCCACGTCGGGATGCGAACGCAGACGGCTTTTCAGGACATTAGTGCCGACATCGCGGAACAATGGGTTGTCCGGGTCGCTTGCCGGTCCGCGTGCTTCGGCCGCCAGTTCCTCGGGCAAATTCAGCAGCGGTATCGTCGCATCCAGCCGCGCGCTGAAGAAGAAGGGAACGGAAATTCGCTCGACGCCGGCAGGCGGGGTCACGACGCGGTGAACGGTGGCGCGCAGATAGCCATTCGACGCCAATTCGAGCAGTTCACCAATGTTGACGACAAKAGTTCCGGGGAGCGGGTCCACATTCACCCAGCTGCCGTCATATTCAACCTGCAGCCCCTTGTTGTCGTCCTGCAGCAGCAGCGTCAGGAAGCCGCCATCCTTGTGCGCGCCGACACCCTGGTCGCCATCCGTCGCGTCACGCCCGGGATAACGCACGATCTTCATGCGATGATTGGGCGAGTCCCTGTAGATCGCGTCGAAGGCGTCCTCGGGCTGATCAAGCGWCAGCGCGAAGGCTTTCAGCAGCCGGATCGCCACAGCCGTAGCCCTGGTCTGCCATGCCAGCAGCGCCGGCTTGAGATCGGGCAATGCCGAGGGCCATTGGTTCGGTCCTTGCAGCCGTGTCCAAGGCGCAATTCCCGGCCCTTGCGGGATGGGCTGGCGCTCGACGCCGATGTCGAGTTGTTCACGCCAGTCGGCAGCGCCCTTGGTCAGTTCACCGCCGGCGCGCGTGTAGCCGCGAAACTGCGAGGACTTGACCATTTCGATCGCCAGCTTGTCGGTCTCCGGCAAGGCGAAGAACCGGCGCGAGGCATCGAGCACTTCATCAGTCTCTGACGCCGAAATTCCGTGGCCGCTGAGATAGAAGAAGCCGACGTCGCGGGCCGCCGTGCGCAGATCCAGGAGAAAGGTGCGGTGCTCGGACGCTCCTTGTTCGAGACGGCTCAGATCGAGTACCGGCACAATTCTGGGCATGGGCAGGTTCCTTCTTTTCGCCGCCCTTGCCGAGGAGAAGTAGAAGCGACCATCGGCAAGCACTCGAGGCGTGGACGTGCATCCAAGGTGCCACGCAGGGGCAGCCGATCAAAGCAATGGGCACCCCAATCTCGGCGCCAACGGAAGAAAGTCAGCGCTGCATATTGTTTCCCGAGGGCAAAATAATATCCCAACGGATGTTTCATGCATGTTGCGACGAGACGTAGATCGGAGACGTTTATGCGGACTTCCGCATGAACTGAAGGCCCGGCAGGTTGGCCGTTGCGCCTGGATCCCTCCTCACGCCGCCTGTCTGATGACTTCAAGCCAGCCCGAACGTCTCCACGGCGCGCATGATGCCGCGCAGTTCGGCGAGGCCTTTCAGCCGGCCGATCAGCGAGTAGCCGGGATTGATCCTGGTCTTGCCGATATCGTCGGCAAGCAGGTGGCCGTGATCGGGGCGCATCGGGATGCGCCAGTCGGCGCGGCCTTCCCTGCTGCGACGCGCCTCTTCCTGCATCAGTGCGAGGATGACATGCGCCATGTCGGTGCCACCCTCGAGATGCTCGGCTTCATAGAACGAGCCATCCTCCTCGATGGTGATGTTGCGCAAATGGGCGAAATGGATGCGGTCGGCGAATTCCTTGACCATGGCGACGATGTCGTTGTCGGCGCGCGTCCCGTAGGAGCCGGTGCAGAATGTCAGGCCATTGGCGGGGCTGTCGACGGCGTTGAGAATAAAACGTGCATCCGCGGCGGTCGAAACGATGCGCGGCAGGCCATAGAGCGAGAAGGGCGGATCGTCAGGATGGATGCACATGCGCACCCCTTCCTGCTCGGCCACCGGAATGATCTCGCGCAGGAACCAGGCAAGGTTGTCGCGCAATTCCTTCGGACCGATCGCATCGTAGTCCGCCAGGGCCTCGCGAAAACTGTCACGGTCGTAGCTGCGCTCTGTTGCCGGCAGGCCGGCGATGAGGTTGCGCTCGATCCTGTCGATCTGCTCGTCGCTCAATTCCCTTAGTCGCGTTTCCGCCTCGGCAATGCGGGCGGCGCTGTAGCCGGCCTCGGCATTCCTGCGTTTCAGCACGAACAGGTCGTAGGCAGCGAAATCGATCGCATCGAAACGCAGGGCGTAGCCCGTCGTCGGAAGCCGATAGGCCAGATCGGTGCGGGTCCAATCGACCACGGGCATGAAATTGTAACAGACCGTTGTGATGCCGGCCTTGGCAAGGGCGCGGATCGTGTCGCGATAGTAGCCTGCGTAGCGCTCGCGCTCCGGCGCACCGATCTTGAAGGAATTGTGGACGGGAATGCTCTCGACGACCGACCACGTCAGCCCTGCCGCCTCGATGATCCGCTTGCGCTCCAGAATGTTCTCAAGCGGCCAGGCGCGCCCGTCATAGATGTCGTGCAGGGCGGAAACGATGCCCGTCGCGCCCGCCTGCCTGACATGATCGAGCGTCACCGGGTCGTTCGGTCCATACCAGCGCCAGCATTGTTCCATTACGGCTTTCCTTCTGCGAGGACGGCAACCTATTGTTGGACCGCAATGAGTGTCAAACTAAAGCGCGTMGCGTTTGAGCGGATTCAGGCGACGCGCTTTAGGTCCTTGTTTTTATGGATGTCGTTGCCCGAAAACCGGGGCCAGTTTTGGGCGACATGCATTAAGGACCACAGCAAATAACGGAGTACCCGCAATGAAGGATTTCGACGGCAAGGTCGCTCTGGTGACGGGTACGACCGGGATTGGCCTCGCAAGCGCTATACGCCTGGCGGCAGGTGGTGCCGCGATCATCGCCTGTGGCATCGACCGCGCGGCCAACGCGGCGATGCAAGCGCAACTGGAAAGCTCCGGGCCAGGCGTGCTGGTCATAGACACCGACGTCTCTGTGCCGGATCAGGTTCGCGATGCGGTCGCGGCCGGCGTCGAGCGGTTCGGCGGCCTCGATATCATCGTCAATTCGGCGGCGGTCCATCCATACGGAACAGCTACCAGCACCGATTTCGAGACCTGGAACAAGGCAATGTCGGTCAATGTCGGCTCGATCTACCTGACCGCGCATTTCGGCATTCCGGAAATGATCCGGCGGGGCGGCGGAGCCATCGTCAACGTGGCCTCGGTGCAGGGTCACGCTTGCCAGCAGAATGTCGCCGCCTATGCGACGACCAAGGGGGCGATCCATACGCTGACGCGCTCGCTGGCGCTCGACTACGCGCGCTCCGGCATCCGCGTCAACTCCGTGAGCCCCGGCTCGATCCGCACCCCGATCCTGGAAAAAGCGGCACGCGGCGAAAACGGCACCGATGCGGATGTCGAGGCCGCCTACAAGCGCTTCGGCGAAGCGCATCCCATCGGGCGCATCGGCGAGCCGGAGGAAGTGGCGGAACTCATCGCCTTTCTGTGTTCGGCCAAAGCCGGTTTCTGCACCGGAGCGGACTACAAAATCGATGGCGGCCTGACTGCCGGCATCGGCGTGAAATAGAGCCATGTAGATCGGTTTTGGCCTTTACCGGGAGTCGCCGACATCTGACGACCTCCGGCGCGACCGCTTTTGGCGGGCGCGGCGTGAAGTCTTCATCGCCAAACTCGCAAGTTTCTTGCCACCGCGAACCTCGACCAACACCGACTTCGGGTTTTTAAACAGATCTAGCTCGGCATCTGGGCGCCTCGCGAGCGCTGCGGCCGTGGTCGCGGTAGCTTGCCCGGTTAGGGCGGTGGCTGGCACCCCGAGCACGGGGGAACGGCATTCTCGATGAGCTGGACAAGCCGGTAGACGACCTTGTGGAGCCGGTCCTGATAGCCAGAATGACGTCGAACCCGTGCAGTACTATCGATGGAGGCGGCAGCGTGTATGGAGGCGGCGGCGTGGATGGCGCGTGGTTTGCCGTCGCTACTGGCGTCGAGGCCGCTGGCGCCGGAGACGTTTTCACCAATCCTACTGGATCCGCT
>NZ_JBFULQ010000480.1:0-4225 GCF_054049815.1 Mesorhizobium sp. P5_C1
ACAAAATCGAACGAGCATATCGTTGCTGGCGCAAAGCTCTTCTATCTCTTGACTTTCAATATTTTCAACGGGGACAATTTCGGCGTCTCTGCCATCGCCGCCGTCTTCTCGCTTCTGATCGCTTTCACTTTTTCGGGTGCACTCTCGCTCTCTACCCAAGCTAAGTTTGAAGCATTTGTCGTCGGTATAGCCGTATCGGTATTTGTATTCAGTCCACTCGCCGCACACAACTTCTTTCTTGGGATGAGCGGGGTCGTTTGGATYGGCGCAAATCTCTTCACCGTGCTGGCTGYATTGGCTTTTTGGCAATCGGCCGAACACGATAAGCCGTATGGCTATCTCTTTGCGATAGCTTTGGCCGCTATTGCTTCGCAATTCTATAGCACCGGCCTTACTGCATTGTGCGCGATCGGCATCCAGGGATTCTGCTCAGACAAAACGAGGCGGCTTGGTGCCTTAATTTTCATGGTAGGCGCAATCTATGTGATTGTAATCGCTGTGCTTCAGTACGTCCCGCCACAACATGGGGCACGCAATTTCAATCCGATACAGACTATTTTGTTCTGCTTTACGTTCATCGGTGGCGGCATCGTAACTTCCGAATCGGCCGCACTTCCGCTTGGCGCAATCGGAATTGTGGCGGCCACTCTGATCGTTGGGCTTTGCCTTTTGCGGCCTGGCGAAAGCAGGTAYCGATCRGCCTTCTGGATTGCGATCATGGCCTATGCCGTCATGACGAGTGGGCTCGCGGCAATCGGTAGATCAAATTTGGGGGGAGACGCCGCAGCCTTGGAGAGTAGATATGCGACCATTCCGGCACTTTTCTGGGTTGCACTATTTGGAGCGGGCTTTAGCCTTTTTCGGCACGCTACTTTTGTCCGTCGGTTTTCGATCGCAATATTCGCCGCCGGAGCCGCACTAGTTCTGGTGAACGGCATCCCTCGGCTGGCATCTCTTCTTGTCAGGGCTGAAGGAAAAGATCTCGCAACACTGGCATTGTCGCTSGGCATCAAAGACCCCGACATGATGCAATCCGTTACGCTGTGGCCGAGTCAGTACTATGCTGTCGAAAAGTACCTCAAGAAATTCAATCACGTCCCGTTCAACGGGAGAGACTTYGGCTGCCCCTCGCTCGGCRCCGGGCTGGCAATCCCCACCCAGCCGAACAGCTTGACSGGCTACATTGATGCCGTGTCCAAAATAGARGATCCGCAGTGGGGACGCGTCTCCGGTTGGGTCGCGGACACSTCGAACAAGTGGCCCCCACTGCTGGGCAGCGATATTCTTACCACCTACCGCTGCATTGCCTTCGTTGACGGCACGGGAACGGTCGTGGGGTTGGGATTGGGAGGAGCGCATCGGCCGGACGTGGCGAAGTTCCTCGGGCGAGRGCGTGACGACTAYGGCTGGAGTGGYTACRTMGATCTTCGACGTGTGCCKGCTAGCCCTGCWTCTCGATCGATATATGCAGTTTTGCTTACGCCGTCYGGGTGGACGAGATTGCASGCACCTGGGGTTGGATTTCARTTTTGAAAAATACCTATGTAGCGTCGTCAGATTCGCCCGGAAAGYAGCTGAGSGCTGCGGATTGCTTGCGCTCAGTGCCGAAGCCTAGGCGTTTGGCGAGCCCGCCAGGGGGCGGATTTCGGGATGTGGCGACGGGAGCCTCTGGAAAGCCTTGGCGCTCGCCCCCTCAGGGATACAAGGACAATACACTCTTCAAGACCCACGCGGTGGTGAGCTTGTTGCGGAAAGTCGGCGATGCTGAAACGCTCTCAATTGTGTGCTCTCATCAGGAGAATTTTCGCCGCTTGGATGAACCGCGTTCGCAGCTACGTGCCGCCGCGCTTCCAGATGCGGCGCCAGGAYCACGTCKCTGCTCGAGCACTATTGGCGTTGCCSAACAGCAACAGRGGCCRARGTTCCTSGYATCATGATCYCTGTCAGTCCATTTAAGGATTGCCTGYSGGTCAAGCTGAGATCATACATTAGCTGGAGATCATACATTCCTAAATTCTWAGTTAGCTSAGATCATACAWTCCTAATTAGTTGATTTTTGGAGATCGRCACCATGGCTGCGCGCGGAAGCGGCGAAGCTGCGGGCGAGCCCCTTTCGGAAGAGMGCGAACCGGCCGRGGCCTCGCCCGATCTCACTTATTCGATGTCGGCCGGGCTGGTGGCGCGGCTGAAGGCGCTGGAYGTYGCGCTCGCGGTTACCTCCTACCAGTCCGGCCTGTTCTATCTCATYGGCCGCAACCCGATGACCRGCGGGCTCAACGTTCACCAGACGCCGATTCTACGGCCGATGGGACTTGCCTACGCCTCCGACGGGACGCTCATGCTTGTGGCAGGCTTCCATCTCGTGCGCTTCGTCAACGCGCTGGAACCACACCAGCGGGCCAATGAGATCTTTGACGCCTGCTWTGTACCGCGCACCGTGCACGTYACCGGGGAACTCGACGCGCATGACRTCGGCATYGGCGCGGCCGGCCGGCCCATATTCGTCAACACGCGTTTCAACTGCCTCGCCACCGTGTCGGACCGCTACAGCTTCGAGGAAGTGTGGCGGCCGCCCTTCATCTCGGCGCTGGTGGACGAGGACCGCTGCCACCTGAACGGTCTGGCGATGCGCGACGRTGAGGCGGCCTATGCCACGGCTGTCAGCCGCTCCGACACGATCGACGGCTGGCGCGACCGGCGCGCCGACGGCGGCGTTGTGATCGATGTCAGGACCGGCACRGTCGTGTGCGAGGGGCTCTCCATGCCGCATTCGCCGCGTCTCCATCGAGGAGCGCTGTGGCTGCTCAACTCCGGCACAGGCGAGCTCGGCATCGTGGARCTGCCGAAGGACGGCGGCATGGGSCACTTCGAGCCGGTCGCGTTCTGCCCGGGTTTCGGGCGCGGGCTGGCGTTTTGCGGCCGCTACGCTTTCGTYGGTCTTTCCAAGCCGCGCTACAAGCGCTTCGAGGGGCTSGCGCTCGAYGCCCGCCTCGCCGCCGCCRATTCCGAGCCGTGGTGCGGCATCCAGGTCATCGACCTGGAAAAGGGAASCTGCGTCGACTGGTTCCGCATCGACGGCCAGGTGGCCGAGCTCTACGACCTCGCCGTCATCCCCGGCTTTGCCTGCCCCATGGCGGTGAGCCTKCGCTCGCCCGAAGCGGCAGGATTCGTCAGTCATCCGRCGAAAGACGGGCGACMGCAATTGCCATCGAACGATTCTCTTGCCGAAGCTGTTACGGGAGCCACGGCCACGCAATAACCAAGACCGCGAAGCGGAGGCGATCATGAGGCAGGGGACGAAACTGGGAAAYACGGACGGGCCGGCGCTCGGCCTGCGCAATCGCCTGGTRCTCGGCGCCGCGCTCGCGACGAGCGCCTTCCTCGGTGGCTATCGCGGCTATGTGCGACGTGCMTATGCSGMCTGCAGCGGCGCCGGCGGCACCTACACCTGTACCGGCGTGACGACGACGACGCAGACGCTGCCTCCGCTCGGGTCGCCTCCCACCGTGCTCAACGTGACAACGGACAACACCTTCRGTATCAGCACAGCCGCGGGCAACGCCCTTACCCTCACGGGCACTGGCGGACTCACATTTAGCGACTACGCTTCTGGAGACCCCAATTTCTCGACSATCACTGGCTTTGTTAGCGGTATCGTAGCGCGCAACTMCARTAGCGGTGCGCTGTCGATCWCCACTACMGGGACCGTCACAGGAAACAACCTGTCGAGTCCCGGATTTGGCGGAATAGGCATCTACGCCCACAACTACGTCGGAACCACCGACCTGACGATCCAGGCGGCGGACGTAAGCGGTGCGAGTAACGGCATTCGCGCCATTAACCAGGGAAGCGGAGTGCTGTCGATTACCGTCAGCGGGACGGTGACGAGTACGAGCGCAAACTATCCCAGCATCTCCGCCGCGAACTATGGCACTGAGCTGTCGATCGTGGCGGCGAACGCGACAGGTCAGATCAATGCCCATAATTACGGAAGCGGCGAATTGTCGATTACCGTGACGGGGACGGCGGCAGCCTCGAACTTTCCCGCCATTTTCGCTCGCAACCACGCTGGTACAAATCTAACAATTACGACCGCAGGTACAGTGACTGGAACATCCGGCATCTACTCCCGGAACGACGGGAGCGGAGCACTATCGATTACCGCTACCGGCGCGGTGACGGGGACGACCAATAGCGGCATTTACGCCCGCAACAATACTGGCAC
>NZ_JBFULQ010000481.1:0-4218 GCF_054049815.1 Mesorhizobium sp. P5_C1
ATGTTGGACCGCCCGATGACCACCGCCGTCAAACCTGACAGGTCCTTGCCCCGGACCGACTCAATCAGCAGCATCGCCCCTGCTGGCGTACACGGGACGAGCGCGCCCTCGAGTTCGCCAGTTCCCAGCATACCCACATTGACATAATGGAACCCATCAACGTCCTTGTCAGGCGATATCGCCTGAATAATCTTTCCTGCATCCAGATGTTTTGGCAAAGGCAACTGCAGAAGGAGTCCATGAATTTTCGGGTCTTCGTTCAATGTGTGCACCAGGCCAAGAAGTTCTTTCTCGGACGTGATTTCGGGCAATTCATACTTTCGTGAGAGGAAGCCGCACTCTTCGGCCTTCCGCCCCTTCGAGGAGACGTAAACCTGGCTGGCTGGATCACTTCCGACGATAACCACGGCAAGACCAGGATTGATGCCGGAACTCTTCAAGGCCTCAGTTTCGAGTTTTACTCGTTCGAGTATTGAAGCCGCCACGATTGCTCCAGAGATGATGACTGGTTCTCTCATCTGGCCCTGGTCACGCGAAAACGATTGTCTTGTGGCCATTGAGCATGACCCGACGCTCCAGGTGCATCTTCACCGCCCTGGCCAGCACCCTGCTTTCTATATCCCGGCCCGTGGCGACGAAATCGTCGGCGGTCATCGTATGCGTCACACGCTCCGTTTCCTGCTCGATGATCGGCCCTTCGTCGAGATCAGGCGTCACATAGTGGGCTGTCGCGCCAATCAGCTTCACGCCGCGTTCGAAGGCCTGATGATAAGGCTTTGCTCCCTTGAACGACGGAAGGAACGAGTGATGGATGTTGATGACTTTTCCGAACAGCCGGGTGGAGAGGTTGTCCGAGAGCACCTGCATGTATCGGGCTAACACCACGAGATCTGCCTCCGTCTCCCGGACGAGATCGAGCAGCACCTTCTCCTTTTCCGCCTTGTTGTCCTTGGTGATGTTGAAGACGTGATAGGGGATACCCTCTATCTCTGCGGTTCGGCGGCTGTCCTCGTGGTTCGACACGATAGCTACAACCTCGACCTGCAGCCATCCCACACGGATTTGGTAGAGCAGATGCAACATTGCGTGGTCGAACCTGGAAACCATGATGATGATCTTCAGCTTGCGGCCGGCGTCGACGACATCGGCCTTCATGCCGAAGCGGTCCAACACGGGCTTCACGGCGTGTTCGACCTGTTCCTTGGTTGTGGGCTGCCTGAATTCGACGGCGATGCGCATGAAGAAGCGGTTGGAAAGGCGGTCCCAGAACTGGTTGCTCTCGGTGATATTGGCGCCCAGGGCGGAAAGTTCCGTCGCGACCGCCGCGACGATGCCGGGTTGGTCGTCGCAGGACAGGGTAATCGTGTAGGATTGCGGCACGTTTTCATTCCCCTCGTGTCAAATTTTGGCCAGTTCGGGAAGGACATCAAAAAGGTCGGCGACGAGACCGTAGTCGGCAACCTGGAAGATCGGCGCCTCCTCGTCCTTGTTGATGGCGACGATGACCTTGGAATCCTTCATGCCGGCAAGGTGCTGGATGGCGCCGGAGATGCCGACAGCGATGTAGAGATCAGGCGCCACGACCTTGCCGGTCTGGCCGACCTGCCAGTCGTTCGGCGCATAGCCGGCATCGACGGCGGCGCGGGAAGCGCCGACGGCGGCACCGAGCTTGTCGGCGACCGGCAGGATGACCTCCTTGAATCTTTCCGCCGAACCCAGCGCGCGGCCGCCCGAGATGATGATCTTGGCCGAGGTCAGTTCCGGACGGTCGGTGTCGGAAAGCTTGTTCTCAATGAAAATGGAGAGCCTCGGGTCGGCTGCCGGCGAGACAAGCTCGACGGCAGCCGCATTGCCTTGGGAGGCGCTCGAATATGATGCGGTGCGCACGGTGATCACTTTCTTGGCGTCGGTTGACTGCACCGTCTGGATGGCATTGCCGGCATAGATCGGACGCTTGAAGGTATCGGGCGAAACCACTTCGATGATCTCAGACACCTGCGCGACATCGAGCAGGGCTGCGACGCGCGGGGCGACGTTCTTGCCCGACGACGTCGCAGGCGCAATGATGGTGTCGTAAGCGCCGGCCAGCGAAACAACCAGGGCTGCCGTCGGTTCGGCGAGGCGCTCGGCCAGTTCGTCGGCTTCGGCGAGCAGCACCTTACTTACGCCCTTCAGCTTGGCGGCAGCATCGGCAGCCGGCTTGGCGCCCTTGCCGGCCACCAGCACATGCACGTCCGAGCCGATCTGCAGCGCCGCCGACAGCGCCTTGGCGGTCTGGTCGGAAAGGGTTGCGTTGTCGTGTTCTGCGATGAGGAGAATGGTCATGTTTTTATCCCTTCCCAGCCTTACAACACGCCGGCTTCATTCTTGAGCTTGTCGACCAGTTCGGCGACGCTCTTGACCTTGACGCCTGCCTTGCGGCCGCTCGGCTCTTCGGTCTTGAGGACCTTCAGGCGCGGCTTGACGTCGGCGCCGTAGTCGGCCGGGCTCTTTTCGTCGAGCGGCTTCTTCTTGGCATTCATGATGTTGGGCAGCGAGGCATAGCGCGGCTGATTGAGGCGAAGATCGGCGGTGATGATCGCCGGCATTTTCAGCTCCACCGTCTGCAGGCCGCCATCGACTTCGCGCGTCACCTTGGCCTTGTCGCCATCGATGACAACCTTGGAGGCGAAAGTGCCCTGCGCCCAGCCGAGAAGGGCTGCCAGCATCTGGCCGGTCTGGTTGGAATCGTCGTCGATCGCCTGCTTGCCGAGGATGACGAGGCCAGGCTGTTCAGCGTCGACGACGCCCTTCAGCACCTTGGCGACACCGAGCGGCTCGGTCTGCTCATCGGTCTTGACCAGGATGGCGCGGTCGGCGCCCATGGCGAGCGCGGTGCGCAAGGTTTCCTGCGCCTGCTGCGGTCCGATAGAGACGACGATGATCTCTTCCGCCTTGCCGGCTTCCTTCAGCCGGAGCGCCTCTTCGACCGCGATCTCGTCAAACGGGTTCATCGCCATCTTAACGTTGGCGAGTTCTACAGCCGAACCGTCAGCCTTGACGCGAACCTTGACGTTCGCATCCACAACTCGCTTCACGGGTACAAGGATTTTCACTTGATTGTGCCCTTATTTTCGGGGTGAGTTTCCCTATTCCGGGACCACATGGCCCAGGCAATATTCCATCTCAATCAATTATCGCCCGGCTTGCGCGAGGCCCACATCGAGTGCGGCGACGATCCGCTTCACATCTGCCGCCGTGATGACGAGCGGGGGTGAGATGATGACGTTGGCACCGGAAGTGCGGACCATTACGCTTTCTTCGTATGCGGTGTCGAAAACCTTCTGCACGACGTCTTTGGCCGCTGCCGATTTCGTCTTGCGGTCCGACACCAGTTCAAGCGCGCACATCAGACCGAGACCCCGCACGTCCCCTACCAGCTCATGCTTCTCCTTGAGGCCTTCAAGGCCCACAAGCAACTCCGCTCCCCGGGCCTTTGCATTCGCGGCGACGTTGAGACGTTTTGTTTCGGCGAGCGTCGCGAGCGCTGCGGCGGCTCCAACTGGGTGACCTGAATAGGTGTAGCCGTGGCCGATCGAGCCAATGGCGCCCTTGGAGGCCTCAAATACCGTTGCCACCTTTTGGCAGATCATCACCGCGCCGAACGGAAAGTATCCGTTGCTGATTGCCTTGGCCGTGCACATGAAGTCCGGTTTGACACCCCAGCCACGCGAGCCGGTCCAGGCGCCCGTGCGTCCAAACGCTGTGATCACCTCGTCGGCGATCAGCAAAATGCCGTGCTTGTCGCAAATGGCACGCATCAATGGCATGAAGGTTTCATGCGGCACGATAACGCCACCCGACCCCAGCACCGGTTCCATGATCATGGCAGCGATCGTATCGGCCCCCTGGAAGGCGATCTCATCCTCGAACTGGCGAGCGATCGCCTGGGCAATCTCCGCCGGATCAGAGGTGCCGAAGGGATTGCGGTAGGCATAAGGTGCGGCGAGATGAAAAACCCCAGGTAGCAACGGCTCGTAGTTGCGGCGGAAGTTGGCATTGCCATTGACCGATGCGCCACCGAAATGCGTGCCATGGTAGCCTTTCTTGAGGGCAACAAACTTGGTGCGCTCGGGTTGGCCATTGATCTTGTGATACTGACGCGCCAGACGCAAAGCGGTCTCGACCGAATCCGAACCGCCCGACGTGAAGAACGCACGCACGAGGCCGTCTTCCTTG
>NZ_JBFULQ010000482.1:0-4195 GCF_054049815.1 Mesorhizobium sp. P5_C1
GGAGAGACTTTTTCTCACGACGGCGTTTGGCAAAATCAGCCAGATCCCGCCACATCGATGACAGCCTTGATCAGACCGGACTTCTGCTGTGCCCAGATCGCAATATCGCGTGGGCTGTCACGCAGGGTCGTACGATGCGTGACGAGTTCGTCGATTGGTATTTTTCCAGCGCGGATCGATGCCATGACGTGCAGAAAGTCGGCGCGCGTCGCGTTGCGACTGCCGATCAGCATCATTTCCCGCTTGTGGAACTCTGGGTCGGAGAAGGTTATGTCGTCCTGCACGACGCTGACCATCACCATGACGCCGCCATGGGCAACATAGGCGAAGGCAGACCGCATCGAACGGCTGTTTCCCGTTGCGTCGAAGACCACATCGAAACCTGTCCTGGCGGTTCGCTCTGCTATCGTCTCGACAATCGAACCCTTCGACCCGTCGATCACCAGAAAACCTTGCCTTACGGCAAAAGCCAGCCGCTCGGCATCGACATCCATGACGGTCACGCACTGCCGCGCTATGCGGGCAAAAAGCGCGGTACCGAGGCCGATTGGCCCTGCGCCGATAACCAAGGTGCGGCTGCCCGGCCCGGCCATGGACCTGCGAACCGCGTGCGCACCGATGGCCAGGAACTCGACCGTAGCCGCCTCGACCAATGACAGACCGGTCGCTGGAATGAGGTTCTGCGCCGGTACGAGAATCTGCTCGCTCATGGCACCGTCACGGTGCACGCCGAGCACCTCGATCGCGAGRCAGCAGTTCGGCTTGCCCTGGCGGCAGGCGGGACAATTGCCGCAGGCAAGATAGGGGTTGACGACGACATGTTGCCCGACCGCCATGTCCACGGGCCCGTTGATTGCCCCAATTGTTCCCGAAACCTCATGACCCATGACGCGTGGGTAGGCGAGGTACGGATGCTTGCCCTGGAAGATGTGGTAATCGGTTCCGCAGATGCCGACGTGGGCGACGTTGACCAGCACCCAGCCTTCCGGCGGAGCGCCTGGCGCTGCCTGTTCCTCGAACGCCAGCCTGCCGGGCTCGGCGCATCGGACGATCTTGATGGTGGCGTCCATAAGTGTAATTCCACCCCTTCGCTAACGGCATAATTCCTGGAGTGCGGAAACAGGAAGTGGTCCGGCGGTGCAATCCACCGGACCACTGGTGGATCACTCGAAGTCCTTGACGTTCTGCAGCGTCACGAGACCGGCGCCGGTGTCCACATTGGCCTCGACGGCTTCCCCGCGGATCGCCTTGACGACCGTGTCTATGCCAAGCTCACCCATTTTTGCTGGAAATTGCGCAACGCTGGCATCTTCCGCGCCCGACTTGATCGCTTCGATCTCACCGCAGCAGGCGTCGAAGCCGACCAGGATGATCTTGTCGTTGGCGATGCCCGCATTGCTGATCGATTTGACGGCGCCCGGGATTGGCGGGCCGCAGGCCGAGTAGATCGCCTTGAGATCGGGATTGGCGGTCAGGATGTCTTCGGTCACCGACGTGCCAAGTTCGAGCGTGCAATTGGTTGCACCCTTGCCGACGACATCGATCTTGACGTCGCCGAGGCCCTCCATCATGCCGGTCACCCGGTCGTCGAGTGCTGGCACTCCGGGAACACCTTGCAGGATGCCGACCTTGTCGCCGCTCTTGAGCACGGTCTTGAGGTACTCTCCGGCGATCTTGCCGCCGTTGAGATTGTTGGTCGAGACCAGCGCTGTCTGGCCTTTCCAGTCCGGGATGCTGTTGTCGACGAGAACCACCTTGATGCCGGCGGCGACCGCCTTGTCGAGCGCCGGCGCAACGGTCGGATCGACCGGAGTGATCGCCAGACCCTTGACGCCTTGCGTGATCATGGACTCGATCAGCGCGATCTGCCCTTCGATGTCGGTCGCCGCTTGGCCCTGGCCGGTGACCAGCTCGATCTCGGGATGGGCGGCGGCGTATTTCTTGGCTGCATCCTCCATGGTCGAGTAGAACGGCACCGGGAATTTCGTAATCAGGCCGATCTTGATCTTGTCGGCGGCCGAAGCCGGCATCGCAAACGCAACGGCGATCGCCAGCCCGGTGAACAGTTTTCGGTTCATTGGCATTCCATTCCTCCCTTGGATTGAGGCGTCTTCCGGCGGAAGTCGCTTCAGGCATTTGCGGACCGGAACAGTCCCCAAATTTCGAGCGAGTCAGGCCCCAACGATCATGGAGACCAGCTCCTGCTTGTTGTCCTTGGTCGGCACCAGTTCGCCGACCTTGCGGCCCTGGCGAAGCACCACGGCGCGGTCGGCAAGCTCAGTGACGTGTTCCATGTTGTGGGTGATCAGGATGACGGCGTTGCCCTGGTCACGCAGCGTCGCGACCAGGTTCAACACTTGCCGCGATTCACGCAGGCCAAGTGCGGCGGTCGGTTCGTCCAGGATCACAACCTTGCGGGCAAACACGGTCGACCGGGCCACGGCGATGGCTTGCCTTTGACCGCCCGACATCATGGCGACGACGGCGTCCAGCCTTGGCAACGTGACCTTCAGATTGGCGAGCAGAATGCGCGTTTCGGCATCCATCCTGCGCTGTTGGAGAAATCGCATGCCGCGAGGAAGCCATCGCGGCCCGGCCAACTCGCGGCCGGCAAAGAAGTTCTGTCCCGGCGTCAGATTGTCGAAAAGCGCCAGATCCTGATAGACGGTCTCGATGCCGGCGAAGCGCGCGTCCGCAGGGGAGCGCATCTGCGTTGGCGCACCGTCCAGAAGGATCGCGCCGGCATCGAGTTGGTGCACCCCGCTGATGCATTTGGTCAACGTCGACTTGCCAGCGCCGTTGTCGCCGAGAAGCCCGAGGATCTCGCCGCGTCGGACCTCGATGCTGACATCGTCCAGCGCCACGACTGAGCCGAAACGCTTGGTAGCGCCGCGCACCGCCAGGACGGGATGATCCGCGGAGGCTGAAGGATCGACGCTGGCCGCAACGGCGCTCATGACTGCCTCCCGGCCTGCATGACCCGCACGCGGCCTTCGAGATAGTTGCGCAGCACGTCGGCCTCGACCGCGATGACGATGACCACGCCGATGACGATGAGCTGGAAGAAGACGTTGACGTTGAGCAGGTTGAGCGCGTTGCGGATGACGCCGATCATGATGGCGCCAATCAAGGCATGGCCAAGATGTCCGCGGCCGCCGAGAAAACTGGCACCGCCTATGATCACCGCCGCGATCGTATCCAGTTCCAGCAGATTGCCGAACAAGGGCGAACCGGCATCGGTGCGGCCGGCAAGGATGACCGCACCGATGCCGGCGCACAGACCCGAGATCACATAGACCGAAACCAGGACCCAGGACACCGGAATGCCCATGCGCACGGCAGCGTCGGGCCGGCCGCCGACGGCATAAATCCAGCGCCCCCAGACCATCGTTTTGGCCATGACGAAAAGCACCGCGGCAACGCCCGCAACCACAAAAACCGATCCAGGCAGGCCCCAGACCGCCTCGCGGCCAAGCGCATCGATGGCATCCGGCATTCCAGGGATGGCGCGCCCTTCGGCCAGCTGGAGCGCCAGCCCCTTGGCGATGCTTAATGTCGCCAGCGTGATGATGAAAGGATGCGGCAACCGGCCGAAGACGTAGAAGAGCCCGTTGATGGTGCCGACCGCCGCCCCGCAGCCAACCATCACCGCGATCACGACGAAGGCGGGAGCGCCGGCATGAAAGCTGAGCGCGCCGACGACGGAAGCCAGTGCCAGGTTCGAGCCGACGGAGAGGTCGATCCCTCGTGTCAGAATGACCAGATGCTGGCCCATCGCCACCACCGAGATGACGGCGGTCTGGGCGAGGATGTTGCTAAGGTTGCGTCCAGTCAGGAAATAGGGGGACAGAAAACTGAGAACGACGATCAGCAACACCAGGATGACGACCGGACCGGCGCTCAGCAGGGCCAGGCCAAGCGCGAGGCCGGGGACGGCTTCTTGCTTCTTGGGTGCTGGCAATGCCGCGTCGCCGACAGTGGTGCCGGTGTTTCGCGTTTCAGGCAAAGTTCCCTCCCCGCCGCGGCCTGTGCAAGCCGCGCCGTCAAAAACTCATGCTGTATTTTAGTTCCCTCTTATCGATAAAAAACAACCTGCATGACTTGGTCAAGTTGTTTTTTATGGATAAAGTTCATGGTAGAAAGGACAAGGTCTTGCTCAGAGGAAGATCCGATGCGAACCGACACTGTCTACAAG
>NZ_JBFULQ010000483.1:0-4187 GCF_054049815.1 Mesorhizobium sp. P5_C1
TTATCGCTTGCTCACACAAGTATTTCGGCTTGGTAAATTTTTTGTGTTGCGCTGCACAATGCGGTAGCCGAACCATCCTCTGGGGGACTCGTTTGACGACTGGACATAGGCCGTGAAGGATTCCCTGGCTTGACCGAATTGAGCTGCCTGTCTGTCGATTTCGAGCCCGGCCAGAGCGGACTCGCAAAGCACGGGTTTGATGGCGCCTGCCCCGTGGCGGGCCTTGTCCGCCTTGGCCTGCAGTTCGAAATGGCCGGCTTGCGGCTTCATCGCGGACATCACGCCGGCGGACGCCGCTGATGGGAAACACCCGCGACATCCAACTGGATGCATTGAGGGCCATCGCCGTAACGATGGTTCTGTACTCCCATTTCTTCGCCGCCGGAGGATCATCCTTCTGGGGCCATATCGGCGTGCGGCTGTTCTTCGTGCTGAGCGGCTTCCTGATCACGCGCCTGCTGCTGGAAGCGCGTTCGGCCGCCGAATTTGAAACCGGCGCCGCGTTGCGAGCCTTCTACATCAGGCGGGCGCTGCGGATATTTCCTCCCTATTTCGCCGTCCTGGGTTTCGTTTGGGTTTTCGACCTGGAACAGGCCAGGCCATCGCTGCTCTGGCATGCGCTCTATCTGTCGAATTTCTGGTATGCGATGCGCAATGACTGGACGCCCTGGGTGCTGTGCCATTTCTGGAGCCTGAGCATCGAGGAGCAGTTCTATGTCGCCTGGCCACTGATCGTCCTGCTGGTTCCGCGCCGGCGCTTCGAGCCGATCTGCATGGGCATCATCCTGCTGTCGCTGGCCTATCGCTTCTACTGGCCGGTCACCGCCACCCCGGCACTGGCACGCGACCTGCTGCCGCCGGCATCCATGGATGCGCTGGCGTCAGGTGCGCTGCTTGCCTGCTGGCGATCCAGAGGTGCTGCCCTGCCGCAATGGATGCGGCTGGGCTGGCCTGCCTTCGCGGCCGCATTCCTGATGATCGAGTGGTTTGTCCCGGCGCCTCCAGATCCGACGCTGGAATGGGCGCGCTGGCTGCTGCTGCAAGTCCTGCCCCTGGTGCCGCTGATGGCCATCGTCGCCGCCTGTTCGAGCGGCCTTGGCGGCACCCTCGGCAAGCTTGCCGAGCTGCCGCCGTTGCTGGCTTTGGGTCGCATCAGCTACGGCGTTTATCTCTATCATCCGATATTGCTGTCGCTCGCAGTCAAGTCGCAGCCGTGGATTCCGCTCAATGTCTCGGAGCAAGGGCCAGGGCGGTTGCTGGTTGCAAGCGCCGCCACGATTGTCGTGGCCTCGATTTCCTGGGTGGTTTTCGAAAGGCCGCTCAACCGCCTGAAGCGCCACTTCCCCTATGTGGCGCGCACCCATGCCGCGCCGGCACGCGCCGGCCATGCCGGCTGGGTCGCGAGGGCGCCCGGCCGATCGCCCGATGGCCCAGCACCATCGCTCGACCTCCAGCGAACGGATGCGACACCATGACCGCCGCGCCGCTCGTCTCGGTCCTGCTGCCGGTCTACAATGCCGGGCCCTATCTCGCCGCCGCGCTGGGAAGCATCCTGCGGCAGGACTACTGTCGCGTGGAGGTCATCGCGATCGATGACGGGTCGACCGACAATTCGCTCGAAATCCTCGAGCGATACCGGCAAGCCGACAGCCGCATCTCGATCATCTCGCGCGAAAACCGCGGCCTCGTGGCGACGCTCAACGAAGGGCTGCAGAATGCCCAGGGCGAGCTGGTCGCACGGATGGACGCGGACGACGTCGCTTACCCCTGGCGCCTGTCGCGCCAGGTGGCGCTGTTCGAGCGGCGGCCCGAACTTGGCTTCTGCGGCGCCGGGGTCGACATGTTGATCCGCGGCCGCATCGCCAGAGGCAAGCCCGATCCAGTGTTCCAGTTCGGCCGCATTCCCATATTGGCGATGTTCTTCACCATCTTCATGCACCCGACGGTCGTCTACAACAGGAAGGTCATCGAAGACGGCGATCTCCACTACGACAAGACCTACAGGCACGCCGAGGATTTCGACCTTTTCAGGCGGTTGGCCGGCCGTTACCCGGCAGCCATGATGCCCGAAAACCTGGTCGTCTACCGCATCCATCAGGCAAGCGTGACCAGCCGGCACAGCAAGGAGATGCGCCGGACGCATTTGCGGATCGTGGCGGAGAATCTCGAGCGCGAGGGCCTCGCGGAAACCACGCGAGACCTGCGCGACATCGGGGATGCGGTCAGCCTCGACACGGTTACCCGTGCGGCCAACTTCATCGTCGCGCTGGAGGAGGAGATCTGCTCGCTGCCGGCCGAGACGCGGCCAAGCTTCGTGGCCGGCGCACTGAACCTGTTCTATTTCCTTTACCAACTCGTCGCCGACGAAAAGCAGCCCTCGCTGACGCATGAATTGCTGACGCGGACCGCGAAATGGAACGTCATCCGGCGTCGCGAGAAATATGCGCTGCGGCCGGGCTCCTGGGCGCCCTGGCTCAGCCTTGCCTCGCTGTCGGCCGGCAGGCAGGCGGACGCCCTGGCATACTTCTTCAAATCCGCGCCCGCCGAGACGGTCCTGGCGCCTTATCAGTTGAGTTAGAGGGGATGACCGTCAAAGCCCACCAACCCCTGCAGCGCGATCGTTCGACAGCGCTCGGCGCCGGCCCGGCCAATTCCCGCCCGGAACGATCGGCGCCAGAAGTCAGCTTCATCATCTGCACGCGCAACCGCGTCGCCGTGCTCGAGGCTTGCATCAAGTCGGTGCAGGCCGCGTGCCGCGCCCATGCCGGCTTCGCCGCCGAGCTGGTGGTCGTCGACAACGGCTCGAGCGACCGCACGGCGGAACGCCTAGCCGGCATCGCGGCCATGTCGGACATTCCATTCACGCCGGTTTACGAGCCCCGCCCCGGATTGGCGACTGCCCGAAACGCCGGGTTGAAGCGCGCGCGGGGCCGTGTGCTGGTCTTTGTCGATGATGATTGCGCGGTCCATTGCGACTACCTGCGCGATCTGGAGCGACACTACGCGTCCGGGGAACAATGGCTCATCCGGGGCGGCCGTGTCGAACTTGGCGATCCCAGGGATTTGCCGTTCACGATCAAGCGCTCGCGGGTACGCGAGCGGCTGACGCCGGACGTCCATCCCGGCGGCTTCGTGCTGGGCTGCAACATGACGATGCACCGCGATGTCGCTGCCCGTGTCGGCTATTTCGACGAACGTTTCGGCGCCGGCGGGCCGTTGCGGTCAGCTGAGGATACCGATTACCTCGTGCGCGCGGTGCTGCTCGGCATCGCGGTCGAATATGTGCCGGACATGACGATCTTCCATCATCACGGCCGGCGGGATCGCAAATCCATCGAAAAGCTCCACCGCGACTACAGCCTGGGAAATGGCGGGCTCTGCCTGAAACATGTTCGCCATGCGCCCTGGCTGCTGCGTCATTTCTACTGGGCCGCTAGAGCCGCTTTCCGGGAATCGGCGGGCGGGCCTGCGTTCGATCGTGAACTCGACCTGTCGCACTGGCCGATCGTCGGCATGAATTTGCTCGGCGCCGCCAGATTCGCGGTTCTCCTGCTGGCGAGACGGGCGCAGGGTGCGCCGGTGCGACAAGATCAACAGGCAAATGCCGAAGCGAGTTGAACCGCTATAATGCCATTGCTACCGCCCAGCCTGCCGATGCTGTTCCGGACGTTCGGAAAGAAGCAACTGCGCCTGCTTCCGGCCGTGGTGGTTCTCGGCCTGGTCGGCGCCGTCCTCGAAGGGTTCGGCATCGGCCTGATCATCCCGTTGCTGGGCATTATCATGGGACACGGGGATGCAGCGGGAATGGGCGGCTTCTCCGCTGTCCTCCAGCATGTCGGATCGGGCCTGAGCGAGCGCGACCGGCTTATCGTCATTTCGATCGCCATCCTCGGCTCAATCGTCCTGAAGAACATTTTCGCCTTCGCCAACACGCTGCTGACGACCTTCATCTATGGCAAGGCAAGTCATTCGATCCGCAGCGCCTTGTCGGAGCGGTTGTTGCGGGTAGGCTACCCATTCTTCCTGCGGCAGAGTCCGGGACGGCTGCTCAACATCATCTCCAACGAATCCTGGCGGGCATCGGATGCGATCCAGATCATGCTGTCGGCCATCGTCAGCGCATCGGCCGCCATCATCCTGCTGGCTTTTCTGCTGCTGCTTTCGTGGCGCATGACGCTGTTGGTCAC
>NZ_JBFULQ010000484.1:0-4170 GCF_054049815.1 Mesorhizobium sp. P5_C1
GGTGCTGACCTGCTCGCCCAGCACGCCGATCTGATCGTAGAAGGCAGCGAGTGCCGCCTGCGCCAGCGCCAGTGCACCGAAAGCGCACCACAAAAGCGTCATCGCGAGGTTGATGCGCCGCAGCCGCACCACCCGCACCGGGTGGATGAAATTGATCGGCACGAAAGTCAGAATGCCGGCCACCACCACCACCGCGAACGAAACCCATTGTCCCGGCTCGATGACGAACAGCGTGAACACCACCATGTTCCAGACCACGGGGAATCCCTTGAAGAAATTCTCCTTCGTCTTCATGCCGGTGTCGGCGTAGTAGATGGCACTGGAGACGACGATGATCGCCGCCGACAGAAAAGACAGTCCCTCGCCCATGAAGCCGCGCTGGTAAAGCGCGAAGGCCGGGATCAGGACATAGGTCACGTAGTCGATGATGTTGTCGAGCATTTCGCCCGACCAGGTCGGCAGGATCTCCTTGACCTCGAGCTTTCTGGCGATCGGCCCGTCGATGCCGTCGACAAACAAGGCCAGCCCCAGCCACCAGAACATCGCGGTCCAGCGCTCTTCGCTCGCGGCCACCAGCGACAGGAAGGCCAGGAATGAGCCCGAGGCGGTCAGCAGATGGACGGAGAACGCCCTCGCCTGCGGCCAGGTGACTTTCTTCTTCGGTCGCGGAATCCGGTCCCTGATCTTCTTGGCCGTTGTGTTCTTGCTCACGGGCCCCGCCAATCCAGCTTGCAGATTTCGGCCGACCGGCCGGCGAAATTCCAGTTTCGGCCGAAAGCCCGCATCTTGCTCTTGTCGGACCTGGCAACGATGATCTCAGGCGCGATCCAGTATTCCGAATTGCTGATCACCGTATCCTTGTCTCGGTCCTTGCCGGGGATCGGCGTTACCGCCCCGTCGATGATCTTCGGTATCTGGAAGATGCGTGTCCTGTCACGCGTCTCATAGGTGATCGGCACTTGTTCGACACCGAGGAATTTGCCGACAAGGATGGAAAGCAACGAGGTGGTCCCGCCCGCCTTGCCAGTGAAAATCTTGGTCAGCGCCTTGACCGCATAGACCGATGCGCGCTTGTCGATGAACAGGCCGGCGGTCCAGTTGCCGCGGCTCATATAGCCGGGGATTTCCATGATCAATCCGAGATTGAGCCCCGACAGGTCGACCTCGCCGAAATGGCCGGCGTCGATGCGGAAGCCGGCCCAGGTCTGGCAATAGCCTTCGGTCGGCGGATGACTGCCGAGCGACAGCACGCAGGGGCAAAAAACCGTGCAATTGCAGGAGAGTACGAGCTCTCCCTTCATCGCCCAGCTCTGGTCTGACATCGACTTTCCCCCACTTATCGCGAGACTACTAGCAGCGCTGCTGCCCAGACAAGCAGTATCGCACCGGCCAGCCGGGTTGGAACCCTGCTCGCCGTCTGTTTTTCGATCAGGGTGAACAGCCCGATCAACGCCATCCAGAAGACGTTCATCACCCCGACGGCGAACATCACCAGCATCAACGCCCAGCAGCAGCCGAGGCACCACAGGCCTTGCGCGACGCCAAGCCGGAAGACGCGGACGGGCCTCGCGCTCCAATTCGCGAACAGGATCGAGAACGGGTTCCTGCATTTCTTCAGACAGGCTTCCTTCAGACCGCTGAATTGGTAGAGGCCCGCAATCAGCAGAGCGACCGCGCCGGCAATACCGACGACGGGGTCGAGCATCCCGCTGGGCGAGCCGGATGCATGAATGGCCAAGGTCAGCACCGCGAACATCATCGAGGCAGCGAGCCAGACGCCGAGGTAACCGGCAACCAGCACCAGCGGATGGACGACCGGCTCGCCCTTGATGCGAGCCGTATCGGCGATCTCGCAATAGGTGCGGATTATCGGTGCGGCCGAAGGCAGCATGGTGGCGATCGCCATCAGGAACCACATCAAGACGAGCGCGCCGGCCTTGAGCCCGAGGCTTCCGTCCAGCGGCGTCGGCGACAGGCAGAGCGCAAAGAACCGTTCCAGGAAATCCGGTAGCGGCAGTCGCGGCAGGTTACGCAGAAGCGCGTCGCCAGGGGCGTTGACGCCCGCAATCCGCCCTTCGGCGCTGCGGATTGCCATCGCGGCAAGCAACAGCCAGGCAAGCAGGATGCAGGCGCCGACAACGACGTTTGCCGTTACACGGGGACTGCGCGCGATGTTCGCCATGGCGCGGCCGGCGCGGTCGAGATGGCTGAAGTCGTCTTGCTGGCCGGTCATGACATCGGAATGAGCCGAATCGCCGCGTTGATCAAGCGGCATGAATTGACCTATATGCTGGATCGACTGGCAGGTCGGGTGGGCTGCCTCGCATTGCAAGCCGGAAGCCGATCTTGGAGCATCGAGACACTGCGCGGATACTGGTTGCTGGCACGGGGCCGGCAGGGTTGATCGCGGCGCTCGCTTTCGCCGATGCCGGTTTCCCGGTGACGCTTGTCGGGCCCGAAACTTCTGCCCCCGATGGCCGCACGACGGCGCTGATGAACCCCGCTCTGCAGGTGCTTGCGCGGCTGGGTATGCTCGAAGACATCAAGCCCAAGGCGGCGCCCTTGAAGGTGATGCGCATCGTCGATGCGACCCGCCGGCTGATCCGTAGCCCCGTCGTCACCTTCCGCGCCAGCGAGATCGGCGAGGACCAGTTCGGGTTGAACCTGCCCAACAGCGTCCTCAATCCCGCACTCGCCAGCACGGTTGCTAAGCATACCGGCGTCGACTGGCGGAGGTCGATGGTGGCAAGTTGGCATCTCGACGCCGAACATGCCCGTGCCGTGCTGAYCGACGGCAGCACGCTGGATGCATCCCTGGCGGTCGCCGCCGACGGACGGCTGTCGCCGGCACGCCAGGCGGCCGGCATCTCGACCTCGGCCCGCTCGTACCCGCAGGCAGCTTTTGTCCTCAATTTCCGTCACAGCGGCGATCATGCCTTCACCTCGACCGAATTCCACACCGAGACCGGTCCGTTCACGCAGGTTCCGCTGCCCGGCAATCGCTCGAGCCTGGTCTGGGTGGTGAAGCCCGAGACAGCAACGGAACTCGCCGCGTTGGACGATGCGACGCTTTCCGTGCGGGTCGAACAGCAGATGCAGTCGATGCTGGGCCGGGTGACGGTCGAGCCGGGCCGGCAGATTTATCCGCTTTCGGCGGTGACGCCGCTGCGTTTCGCGCGGGACCGTGTGGCGCTTGTCGGCGAAGCCGCCCACGTGTTTCCGCCGATCGGCGCGCAAGGCCTCAATCTCGGTATCAGGGATATCGACGATCTCGTTGGTATCGCTGGAGAAAATCGTACCGACCCCGGCGCTGCCAAGACCCTTGCGGCCTACGATTTCAAACGCCGCCCCGATATTCTGGCGCGCAGCAGTGCGGTCAATCTGCTCAACATGTCGCTGCTTTCCGACATGCTGCCGGCGCAGATGGCCCGTGTTGCCGGGCTCGGCGTTCTCGGAGGTTTCGCGCCGCTTCGCGCCTTCTTCATGCGCGAGGGGCTTCGTCCCGGCAGCGGCTTTGCGGCGCTGGCCGGCGGCCTGCGAAAGCCGGCGCGCTGATAGCGATCTTCCGAACATTCCGCCAAACCGCGTCCTCGGCGAATGTCGACATCGGCGGCCTGCGGCAAAACCTTTTCCCCGCATCCTGCGTAGCTTCAAGGCACGCTCAAAACGCGTCGGGATTGAATTGATGCCCAGTCTGCGCCAAATAAGTTCAAGGAATTCAGTGGTGAGTACGATGAAAACAGCCAAATTCGCAATCGGACAGGTTGTTCGCCACCGGCTGTTTCCCTTCAGGGGCATCATTTTCGACGTCGATCCGCAGTTCGCCAACACCGACGAATGGTACGAAGCCATCCCGGCCGACGTGCGGCCGCGCAAGGATCAACCCTTCTATCACCTGCTCGCCGAGAATTCGGAAACCGAATACATCGCCTATGTCTCCGAGCAGAACCTGCTCGAGGATCAGTCGGGCGAGCCGGTCCGGCATCCGCAGATCAAGGAGATGTTCGATAAGAGGCCGGACGGGCGCTACGAGCCGAAACGGCAATCGAGGCATTAACCGACCAGACGACAGACGCAAAAAAAGCGGGGCATGACCCCGCTTTTTTGTTAGGCCGACAAAAACCGGCTGATCAGTTGGCGGTCTTCGCCTTGTCCTGCTCTTCCTTGAGC
>NZ_JBFULQ010000485.1:0-4163 GCF_054049815.1 Mesorhizobium sp. P5_C1
GTGATATTCTACCCGAGGCTGCTACAGGGGGGTCGGGGTGCACATCGGATTGCTTGGCGGTATCGAGGTTGTTTCTTCAGGCGGCCAATCGCTGCACTTCGCGACGCGCAAGACGTCGTTGCTGTTTGCCGCGCTCGTTCTGGCCGGGCCCAAGGGCCTTCGCCGCGAGAGGGTGGCGGCGATGCTATGGGCAGACAGCGGCGAGCAGCAGGCGCGGAACAGCCTGCGCCAAGCGTTGGTGGACATCAGGCGGCTGTTTCCGCCCACCGGCGACGAGGCCATACGTGTCGAAGGCAATGCCCACACCATATGGCTGGCGGCAAATGCCGATGAGGCCGACATCTGGATGTTCGACCGGAATATCCTAGCCAGTGACGGCGCCAGCCTAGCGACAGCGGCGAGCCTCTACCGGGGAGACTTGCTCGACGGTCTGTCGTTTCCCGGCGAGATCGACGAATGGCTTGCGCCGCTTCGGGCGAACTATGCCCGCAAGGCGCTGGACCTCGCCGAGCGGCTGAGCCTTCTGCCGGAGACGGACGCCAGCGAGGAAATGGCTTGCGAAAGGCTGGCGGAGCGGCTGGTGGCGCTCGATCCATGCGCCGAGCAGGCCCACCGGGCGCTTATCCGCATCTTCCGCCGTCGCGGCAAGACCAACGACGCCTTCCGCCAGTTCCTGGCCTGCGAGGAGGCGCTGAAGCGCGAGCTCGGCGTCGCCCCTGAAGAGGCGACGCAGGCGCTGGTCGAGCGTATCGAGGCGCCTGAGGCAAAGCATCGGCACGAGCAGGCGTCCAGCAGCTCCGGCCCGCCCGAAGCCGGGGCGCCGCGGCGGGAAACGGTGGCCGAACCGGCGCGCCCCGTCGTTTCCATACCGGAAAAGCCGTCGATCGCGGTGCTACCGTTCCAGAACATGAGCGGCGACGCCGAGCAGGACTATTTCACCGACGGCGTGGTCGAGGAGATCACCACGGCGCTGTCTCATGTGAGCTGGCTGTTCGTGATCGCGCGGAATTCCGCTTTCGCCTATAAGGGCCAGGCTGTGGATATAAAGCGCGCGGCGCGCGAGCTGGGAGTGCGCTACGTGGTTGAGGGCAGCGTGCGCAAGGCGGGTAGCCGGCTCCGCGTTGCGGGCCAGCTGATCGAGGCAGCAACGGGCGTGAGCCTGTGGGCCGACCGTTTCGAGGGCGACGTCGCCGACGTGTTCGAACTGCAGGACCTCGTCGCCTCCAGCGTCATAGGTGCGATTTCGCCCAGGCTCGAACAGGCCGAGATAGCGCGGGCCAAGCGCAAGCCGACCGAGAGTCTCGACGCCTACGACAATTACCTACGCGGCGTGGCGAGCCTTTACCGCTGGACGAGAGCGGGATTGGAGGAGGCGCTGCCGCATTTCTACAAGGCAATTGAGCTCGACCCTGACTTTGCCGCGGCACAGGGCGCTGCCGCTTGGTGCTACTTCTGGCGAATGGCGAACGGCTGGATGACGGACCGGCAGAAGGAGGCCGCCGAAGTTTCCCGGCTGGTCGGCAACGTCACCATAGCAGGCCAGGACGACGCGGTAGCGCTGGCTTTCAGCGGCCTCGCACTGGGCTATGTCATCGGCGACTACGAGGCCGGTTCGGCACTGACCGACCGGGCGCTCGTGCTTAACCCCAACTGCGCCGCCGCATGGAGCGCCAGCGGCTGCCTAAAAGCCTGCCATGACGACCCGGACATCGCGATCGAGCATCTGTCGCGGGCAAGGCGGCTGAGCCCGCTCGATCCGCTGACTTTCTTCATGCAGTGCTTCACGGCCTTCGCCCATTTCGTGGCCGGCCGCTATGATGCCGCCTGGCCGATCGCGGAGGCGGCATCCCGCGCGCAGCCCTATTATCTCACCGGTCTACGCGTGGCCGCAGCCAGCAACGCCATGGCCGGCAGGCTGGATGCCGCGAGCAAGCACATCGCGCTGTCACTGCAGCTCGATCCCGAATTGACCCTCTCCAACCTCAGGCACCGGGTGGGGCAGATCAGGCCAGCCTATTTCGTCAGATATGTCGAGGCACTGCGGCTAGCCGGCCTGCCCGATTGAGCCGGGCGGCGTGAGCCCGCTCCCTGACCGCCCCGCGCCTTCTCGTCAATGTGATCGAAACCATCACCCGGCAGGTTTGAACGCCGGCTTCCTCTCKTAGCATGACGGCCCGACAAGTTTCCCTCCGCTGCCGAGAGGATACCCAGACTCGGCCTCACCCTGGGACCGGCGGCAATGCGGGCGCGTCCAATCCCTTGAAGGGATCGCGCCAGGCCTCGATCTCTTCAAGCCGACGATACCAGCGGCCGACAGAGGGATAGTCATCCAGCGGCAGTCTGGCGGCCTCGTTGAACGRCAGAAAGGTCGCCATGCGGAAGTCGGCGTAGGAAATCGAATTTCCGACCAGCCATTCCCGTGCGAAAAGCTCCGTATCGAGTATCGCGGCGGCCGTGCGGAAATGCGTCAGCCCCTCCTCCACGCGTTGTTGATCAATCGGGCCTATGCCGTACCGCTGTTTGGTGCCACGTTCGAAATGCACCGTGTCGCAGGCGAATGCGAAGTGCTCCTTGCCCCAACTCAACCACCGGATCATCTCGGGCTCGTCATCGCCGGTGCGCCAGAAATCCGAACGCACGTCGCGCGACAGCCGGCAGGCTATGGCGTCTGCCTCCCAGAGGCTTTTTCCGCCGTCGTCCACAAGTATGGGCAATGAGAGATTGGGGTTTAGCAGGCGATATTTCTCGGCCTGCCCCGGAGCGAATGGCGAGGCGAATTCAAATTCGACATTCGCGTCGAGATAGCGTGCCACCGCGACGGCGAGCCGAGGATTGGGATTGCGGCTGAAGTATAGCTTCATTGGACACCTCCGGTGTGGCTGGCCAACGCTATTGCCTCAGCTGTCAATGACGGGCGTCACAAAAGCCGGATTTGATAGCTCAGCACCCGCTTGGCGGCCGGCGCGATCAGCATCAGGCCCGGCTTGTCGACAAGATCGCCGTCGAAGCCCACCGGACTTGCGATGCCGTGCCAGGGCTCGATACACAGGAACGGCGCGCCGCCCGGCTTTGACCAGACGCCCAATTCCTGAAATCCCTGCCAGGCCATCTCGATCGCCGGACCACGCTCGCCGGCATAGCGCACGCTGGTGCTGGCGGGGTGGTCGAGAATGACCGCGTCCTGGTCGAACAGCTGCTCGGAGAGCGCGAGGATGTTGCCTTCGACGGGCGTCGGCTGCGGCGTCTTCAACAGCAGGCCGTCTTTCAGGCGACGGACCGGAGCAGGTTCGGCAGCAGCGAAAGTCAGCTGGTAGTCCGTCTTGGCCAGGTCGGGCAGCAATGGCCAATTGAATGCCGGATGCGCCCCGATGGACGCCGGCATCGGCTCTTCGCCGGTGTTCGTGATGTCGAAGGTGACGCCAAGCTGCCGGCGGTCCAGCGTGTAGGTCACGGCGAGACGGAAGGCGAATGGATAGTGCGTGCGGGTCTCGGCATCGTCGGTGAGAACCAGCGTGCAGGATCGTGGCCCGCTCTGCGCCCAGGCAAACGGCTTGTCGCGCGCGAACCCGTGCTGCGTCATCGGGTAGGTCCGGCCGCGATGGCGCAGCCGATCTCCGTTCAGCCGGCCGACGATCGGAAACAGCACCGGCGAATGGCGCCGCCAGGCCGGCCCGGCCTGCCACAGGAACTCAAATCCTTCGGCATCTTGCAACGAAACCAGTTCGGCGCCCTGGGCGACGATGGTCGCCGAGATGCCGTCGCCCTGAAGCGTCTGGCTGTCTTGTGCCACATATCCTCGCGCGGTCGGTATTGAAGGGCGGTGCGGTGGCAGACTAGCAAAAGCTCTTGAGGACTCAAGGTGTAGCCGGTCCTGCCAGAACGAATTGTGGCCGGAGGATCTCCCTCCGGCCACCTCCCCGCATCAGGGGCGATAGTCCTCGCCCCTGCCCACAGCGGACAGTCGTTACTCGCGTTCGCCGGTGAAGTTCAGCAACAGCTGGAAGATGTTGATGAAATTCAGATAAAGCGAGAAGGCGCCGAAGACGGCCAGCTTCTGGCGCGATTCCGCGTCGACATTCTCGGCATACTGCTCCTTGATCGTCTGCGTGTCCCAGGCAGTCAGGCCGATGAACACGGCGATGCCGATCACCGAGATGGCGAAC
>NZ_JBFULQ010000487.1:0-4131 GCF_054049815.1 Mesorhizobium sp. P5_C1
GTCATCCACTTTGCGGCGCTGGCCTATGTCGGCGAGTCCGTTCAGGAGCCGGCTGAATACTATTCGACCAATGTGACCGGCACCATCGCGGTGCTCGATGCGGCGCGAGCGAACGCCATCGACAACATCATCTTCTCCAGCAGCTGCGCAACCTACGGCGTGCCGGACGCGTTGCCTGTTCGCGAGACGTCCTCGCAAAATCCGATCAGCCCTTACGGGCGCACCAAGCTGATGGGCGAACAGATCATCGGCGACTATGAGTCCGCATACGGAATGAAATTTGCCATCCTGCGCTATTTCAACGCTTGCGGCGCCGACCCCGACGGCGAGCTTGGTGAGTGGCATTCGCCCGAGACGCACCTGATTCCCAGAGTGCTCATGGCCGCATCAGGCATCATCGACGAGATCGAGGTTTTCGGCACGGACTACGACACGTCGGACGGCACGTGCGTACGGGACTATATCCACGTAAGCGATCTGGCCCGCGCCCATCTGAAAGCTCTCATGCATCTCGAGGGCGGCGGACAAAGCCTGGCGGTCAACCTCGGCACTGGCCGGGGCGTGTCCATCAAGGAGATTGTCCAGGCGGTCAGCCGAATGACGGCAAGACCGGTTCCGGCCGTCTTCAGGACCCGGCGCCCGGGAGACCCGGCGGAGCTCTACGCCGATCCGGGAAGCGCACGCGAACGTCTCGGCTTCGTGCCGGAGCTTTCCGACATCGACACGATCGTCAGGACGGCTGCCCCCTTCTTTGGCCTGAAGGCGAAACCGACGAGACTGCCGCCTACCAAGACGGCAGCGCCTGTCGCCGCTCGGTGGCTCAGGAATAGCGGGGGCGGCAGCTCGCGCGCTGGCCAAATCCGCTAGGGCTGCAGATATACGGCGAGTTCCCCAGGAACGTGCCGCCATTGCCCGGATTGTAAGAGGCCTTCACCGGCGCCGGCGTACGCACCTTGATCCGCGGCGGCGATGCAAAAGCGTAGGCTCTTTCAATGGTCCGCACCGCGCTCGTCATATAGACAAGAGGCTCGCTTCTGGACGAATGAGCGATGAACGTGGCGCGGACTGGCTGGACCGCGGGTTTGCTGCCAAGCGAGTGGACCAAAGGCTTGACGAGGACCGAATTGGTCTTGGTTGCATCGACGCTCTGGCAACCCGAAACCATCGCGATCGCCACCGCAGCCACAATCATGAATGCGCTGTTCTTGCCCGAGCGAAACGCGCCCATTGCGGAATTTTTCATAAGATGTCCCCTGCCAAAGGCGCGTTGCGACATACTTTGCTTTCGTCGCTTTCACGCCGCGTAAGCGACTGCTCGCTACCACATACGCAGGAACATTAGACTTCACTTATTAAAATTCATGAAAACCGAATGGTGAGCTTACCGTCTGGTCGTTCCGCCAGATTTTATTAAAATGCGATCAATCTGCAATCGGCCCGCCGACGGCACTGGCCGGACTGCTTGACGCTTCACGATAAGCGATTCGGCAACGCCTTGACAGGCACCGACAGGAGCATCCTGGCTCGACACAGAGACGGATCTGGATTGTTTCTCGACCGGTCAGGATGGGTGCCGGCGCGGGGTTGCGAAAATCACTGGGTGTGTCATGGCTCGTGCGAGGTGGCAGTTCCGCTCAACCGCCGCTTTTGACCGGCGCTGGCTTCTGATCAGGGCTGATCATCTGACGCATCTTGTCGAAAGTCGCAGCGGTCGTGTCGCCGGATTTGAACTTGTGGTACTCCTGCCCGGGCTGCGCCGGCGACGCCTGGAAAACGTACCAGGAACCGCTCGGATCCTTCATCTGGTATATCGTGCCGCCCAATCGGTGATGGCTGAAGCAGGTTCGCCCCTGCGAGCTACCGGCAAGTGTCGTCCATTTTGCATCCATGCATAATTTGCCATTCTCGGTGATCAACCACCTKCCCTGGCCGATCGACGCGTTCGCGCCGCCGGTCCAGGCGCGAAGTTGGCGCCCATCCTTGGCAAAATAGGCTGCACCGTTTTCCCAGACCCATGTGCGGCCAGCATAAAGGGGAAACAGTTCCGCCGGAGTGAGCGGCGCTGCCGCGGCGACCGCCGACAAATCGACCTCTTCGGCTGTCGCGGCGTTTGGGCCGCTGACCAACAGCGGCTGCGCAACAATCATCGTCAACAGAAAGCAGCGGATCGACAGGACACCAACCACAGAAGTGATCCTCCAAATGACAGCCGGCTGAGGGTGAGACAGGGCGCCAGCGTACCATCTGTCGCTTCTGTCTGTCACCGCTTCTCGTTCCAGCCAGGATCGAAGTAGAAGTTGCGGTCGCCGGTCTCGCCCCGGCCAGCGCCGGAAACCACATAGGCGATCCTGACGATGCGAACGCTACCGGCGCCCTGCTGCAGCCCATAGATGCCTTCCAGCCCGCGGTCGTAAAATCCCGCCGCCGGAACCGAGAGCGCAACACAGGCGAGCGATGCCTGCCAGGCGAGTTTCACGCCATTGGCTCGCAGCGAAATCCTGTTCTCGACGAGGTGCCTGGTGACGATCACAACCACAAGCAGCCCGTAGATCAGGGCATTGAATGCGGCGAACCAGTAGAAGCCGGTGGAATTGGAAGGATGATCCACCAGAAGAACCGGCAAGGACGCACCAATCGCAAGCACCACATACGGAACGATGACGCGCGCCGGCAGAAGGTCCTTGGGGCCGCTGCCCTTGGGAGTAACGCGGAAATCGACGAAGGATTTGGTCAGATAGTCGCGGATCGACGACAGCGTTCCGGCGAGCACCCATGGCCAACGCGCGAAGAACAGGAACAGCGTCCCTTCCCAGCTGAGCGTCTTGGCGGTGATCGGGCGCGAAAGCCCGAACGCCTTCAACATCATCACGAGGGCGATGAGGGCAATCGAGTTCGGCGCATAGTAGAACAGGAAGTCGACATACATCACGTTGGCGAAGTTCTGGCCCGAACAGAGCGCGTAGATAGGCATGACGTACATCAGAAGCGCAAATGTGGCGAACAGCGGATACCAGAGCTGGCAAAAAAGGAACTGGAATTTCAGGCGCGGCGGCAGTTTGGAAAGGTAGCTGGGCGAGTATTCGAGCAAGATCGTCATCAGGCTCCGCGACCACTGGAATTCCTGYGTGACAAGATCGGCAAAGGTCTGCGGGCCATCGCCATGCGCGATGGCGTCGATGGCATGCACGCCGCGCCATCCGGCCGCATTGATCAGCATCGACGTCGAATGGTCCTCGGCCAGTTCCGGGCCGAGACCACCCGCTTGCCTCAGCGCGACAGTTCGCACGGCATAGTGCGAGCCGATGCAGAGCGGAGCTCCGCCGCCCGTGTGGCCGGACTGCAAGGGGCCGTGGAACATCCCTTCCGGAAACAGCCTGCCGCGCGCCGACCAGCTCTCTGCGGCATTGTTGTCGCAAATGCTCGGCGCCGAGACATAGCCAACCGCGGGATCGGCGAAGGGAAACAGGATTTCCCTCAGATAGGTTGGCGTCGGCACGTGGTCGGCATCCAACTGAGCGACGAAATCATAGCGCTCATAGCCATAATGATCGTAGAAAAATGCCAGGTTCCCCTCTTTGCAGCGTGTCCGGCGCGGCCACACCTTGCGATGATAATCTTCCCGACCATGTCGGGTCGAAATCATGACATTGTGGGCCTCGCACCAGGCAATCGTGTCCTCGGATGGGTCCTCGTCTGCCAGCCAGGTATCGTGTGGATAATCCTGCACCAGCATCGCTTCGAGCGTGCGCGCGACCACTGCAAAAGGCTCGGACGGCGCCTTGGTGACCACCATCGCGACCCGCGAATGCTCAGGGATTGCGTGAAGTTTCGACGGCTTTTTCGACGCATGCACATTCAGGAGGAAGTACAATGGCATGAGCGTGAGCCATACCAGAATGAGCGTCGAGAATGCGTATGGCCCGACATGCTCGACATGCTCGGGCTTCAGCCACCAGAACCAGAAGAATCCGAGCGTGACGAACCAGAAGGCCAGGGCCAGTCTCAAGATCCATTGCTGGGTGGCCGACAGCACGGGCACCAGAAAAGGGCCCTTCCGCGCAGTGGCGAGAGCCGTCTCAGGTCGCCGTGCCCGCCTGTTCGCATGGTCGACAATGCCTGCCTGAACGGAAG
>NZ_JBFULQ010000488.1:0-4126 GCF_054049815.1 Mesorhizobium sp. P5_C1
GTCTCGACAATGTCGACCAGCGTCTGAGGGTCGGTATTGGCAGCGATTTCCTGATGGGCGATGGCTCCGACGGCGGAAACTATCCGAACGGCTGAAAGCTTGAACGCCAAGCTCTAGCACTTCGATCTCGCGCATGATTCCTTCCGAGATCCTGCGCCAGGAAAGGACCACCTGGCGCCCTCGGGGCCCCCTCTCCCGCGGGCGTCCTTTTTCCCTCGGCCCAGCTTGCTACCAGCCCAGGTTCCTGCCAGCCCAGTTTCCTACCAACCAAGCCAGACGGCAATCAGGGCGACGACCGCCGGCACGGTCTGAATGAACAGGATCTTGCGGCCAACCGTTGCCGCGCCATAGAGGCCGGCAATGGCCACGCACAACAGGAAGAAAACCTTGACCTGAAAACCGGCTGTCCCGAGGAAAAGCCCCCAGATCAGGCCGGCGGCGAGGAAGCCGTTGTAGAGACCCTGATTGGCGGCGAGCACCTTCGAGGCGCTGGCGAATTCCGGCTTCAGATTGAACGCCTTGTGCCCGCGCGGCGTGTCCCACAGCACCATTTCGAGATAGACGATGTAGACATGGATCAAGGCCACCAGTCCGACCAGGATGTTGCCGATCATGTTGTTCCCCCTTCAGGCGTGGCCGGCAGCATTTCACGCGTGACCTCACCTGTGCAAGATGCTTCCACCGCACAGGGCCGCAGGCTTGCAAACGCTTTTGCGTTGGTATCTTTTCGCGCCGTCCTCAATCACGGAACCTGCCATGTCCTTTCAGAAACTCGATGATCTCGGCCACAAGCTCGAAGCGCTCGAGCATGCGCTGGCCATTCTCGGCGCCGACGAGGCCACCCATATGGCTGTCGGTGGCGGCGAGAAGCGCGCCGAGGCAATGTCGGCGCTGGCCGGCATGTACCACACCAGGGCAACGGCGCCGGAAATCGCCGACTGGCTCGCCGCGGCCGAACAGGAAGCGTTGAGTGAGGAGCAACGGGCCGCGGTCGCCGAATTGCGGCGGCAGTACACCAACCTGACCTGCCTGCCGGTCGAGTTCGTCGAACGTCAGACCACCGCGCGCATGCGTTGCGAGCAGCTGTGGCGCGACCTGCGCGCCAAGAACGACTGGGCAGGCTTCCTGCCGGCGCTGGAGGGCGTGGTGGCGCTGGTGCGCGAAGAGGCGGCGCTGCGTGCCGACGTGCTCGGTCTTGCCCCTTATGACGCGCTCATGGAGCAATACGACCCCGGCAACCGCGCCGCCGACATCACGCCTGTCTTCACCGACCTCAAGGCTTTCCTGAAAGGCTTCGTGCCGGAGGCGCTGGCGATACAGGAAGCCCGGCTGCGCAAGCGCCCGCTGAAGCCGCTTTCGGGGACCTATGCGATCGACCGGCAACGCGAGCTCGGCCTTGCCATGATGACGGCGGTCGGCTTCGACCTGACGCACGGGTCGCTGTCAGTATCGCACCATCCCTTCTGCGGCGGCGTGCCGAGCGACGTGCGCATCACCACCCGCTACAAAACCTCGGACTTCCTGTCGGCATTGATGGGCGTGCTGCACGAGACCGGCCATGCGCTGTACGAACAGAACCTGCCGAAGGCATGGGGGCACTGGCCGCTCGGCAAGGCGCGCGGCATGGCCGTGCATGAAAGCCAGAGCCTGTTCGTCGAAAAGCAGCTCGGCCGCAACCCGGCCTTCTGGCGCTGGGCGCTGCCGGTGGTCGAAAAGCATCTCGGCGAAGCCTGGTCGCTCGACGACATCCTGCCGCATGTGCATCACGTCGAGCGCGGCCTGATCCGTGTCGATGCCGACGAGGTGACCTACCCGCTGCATGTCATCCTGCGCTACGAACTGGAGCAGGAGCTCGTCTCGGGCAGGCTGGAGGTGGCAGAACTCCCAGAAGCCTGGGACGCCAAGATGCGCGACTATCTCGGCCTCTCGACCATCGACAATCCGGCCGACGGGCCGATGCAGGACGTGCACTGGCCGGGTGCCGCCTTCGGCTACTTCCCGTCCTACACGCTGGGCGCGATGATGGCGGCACAGCAATGGGCGGCGCTGACGCGTGAGCATCCTTCCGCCGATGACGATCTCGCCAAAGGCAATTTCGCGTCAATCAACGCCTGGCGTCGCGAAAAAATCTGGTCGCAGGGGTCTCGCTGGTCGACACCAGATCTGCTCGAACGCGCCACCGGCGAAAAGCTCGACGCCAGCTATTTCGTCAACCATCTGAAGCAGCGATACGGAGCCGCGTAAGGGCTGTCGGCACATCAGGGGGGCAGATGTTTGCGACTACTCCGCCGCGCCCCTGAAGGCGCTGGCGCCGGTTTCGAACTGCAGCTTGGCCAGCCGCGCGTAGATGCCGCCCTTGGCGACGAGGCTCTGATGCGTGCCTTCCTCGACGATGCGGCCGCCATCCATGACCAGGATCCTGTCGGCCTTCAACACCGTCGCCAGCCGGTGGGCGATGACGATGGTGGTGCGGCCCTGCATCAGCCGTTCCAGCGCCATCTGCACCAGCGTCTCGCTTTCGGCGTCGAGCGCCGAGGTCGCCTCGTCGAGCAGCAGGATCGGCGCGTCGCGCAGGATGGCGCGAGCGATCGCCACCCGTTGGCGCTGGCCGCCGGACAGTGTCACCCCGCGCTCGCCGACCTGGCTGTCATAGCCTTTTTCGAGCTTGAGGATGAATTCGTCGGCGAGCGCATCCTTCGCCGCCGTCTCGATCTGGGCCTCACTGGCGCCCGGCCGGCCAAAGCCGATATTGTCGCGCGCGCTTGCCGCGAAGATGGTGACGTCCTGCGGCACGATGGCGATGCGTTCGCGGACCGAGACGGGATCGGCTTCGCGTACATCGACGCCATCGATCAGGATCTTGCCGGTTTCAGGATCGTAGAAGCGCAGGATCAGCGAAAAGACCGTGCTCTTGCCGGCCCCTGACGGACCGACGATCGCCACCGTCTCGCCGGGCATGACCTGAAAGCTCAAGCCGTGCACGGCAGCGCGGTCCGGCCTTGCCGGATAGGAGAAGGAGACGTCATCGAAGGCGATCGCGCCCTTGGCGACGGCAGGCAGCGGCTTCGGATCGGCCGGCGCCTGGATTGCCGGCTTCTCGGCCAGGATCTCGGTCAGGCGTTCGGCAGCACCCGCCGCCTGTGCCAGCTCGCCCCAGACCTCCGACAGCGCGCCGAGCGCACCGGCGGCAAACACCGAATAGAGCAGGAACTGGCCGAGCGTGCCTGGCGACAGATTGCCGTCGAGCACGTCGCGCGAGCCGAACCACAGCACCGCCACGACGGACGAGAAGATGGTGAAAATGGCAAAGAAGGTGAGGAAGGAGCGCGCGAAGATCGAGGCACGCGCCGCCTCGAAAGCGGCTTCCACCGCGCCCGAGAAATGCCCGGTGACGAGCTTTTCATTGGTGAAGGCCTGCAAGGTGCGCACCGCGCCGATCTGTTCGCTGGCATAGGCGGTGGCATCGGCAAGCGTATCCTGCGCCTGCCGCGACTTGCGCCGCACCGAGCGACCGAAGGCGACCAGCGGCAGCACGATGACCGGAATGGCCGCAATGACCAGGCCGGACAGTTTCGGGCTGGTGACGACCATCATCCCCAACGCGCCAAGGCCGAGAATGACGTTGCGCAGCGCCACCGAGGCTGTCGCCCCGACCGCCGACTTGACCTGCGTGGTGTCTGCGGCGAGCCGCGACACGATCTCGCCCGACTGGGCGGTGTCGAAGAAGGACGGCGACAGCGTCGTCACATGGGTAAAGACATCGCGCCTGATATCGGCGACGACGCGCTCGCCGAGCGTGATGACGAAATAGTAGCGGCTGGCCGAGGCGGCCGCCAGCACGGCGGCCATCGCCACCAGGGCTGCGAAATATTCGGCGATGAAGATGGTGTTGGCCGACGAGAAACCATGATCGATCATGCGCCGCACGGCCAGCGGCAGCGCCAGCGTCGTTGCCGCGGCGATGACCAGCGAAATGAGCGCGCCGACGACCAGCGTGCGATAATGCGTGATGTACGGGAACAGGCGCCTGAGCGGCTTGAGCGAGCGCCGGCGCTCGTCTGCGCTGCTGGTTTGCRCCATTCCTGCGTTTCCTCTAGCCGCCTCTGGCTATGCGCCTCAATATATG
>NZ_JBFULQ010000489.1:0-4115 GCF_054049815.1 Mesorhizobium sp. P5_C1
CCCGGCAGACTGGGCATCCTGGTCGGCAACCATCGCTACCGCTGCCAGGAGATGAACGAGAGCGGCTTCCGTTCCTATTTCCGCGAACATGCTCCTGGCTTCACGCTGCTRGAGCCGCTGCTGACCTTCGAATCCAGCGCCATCGCCCAGGAAATGACCGAAAAGCTGCTGAACGAAAATCCGGATCTGTCTGGCCTCTATGTCGCCGGCGGCGGCATCACCGGCGCCATGGCGGCGCTGCGCTCCACCGGTCGGGCCGGCAGCGTCGTGGTCGTCGGCTATGAACTGATGGACACGACCCGCGCCGCACTTCTCGACGGCACGCTGACCTTCGTCATTTCGCACCCGCTGGCCCGCATCGCCCAAGAAGCGCTGGCCGGCATGGTCCGCGCCGTCTCGGCCCCGAACGAAGGCGGCAACTTCACGACGATCCTGCCCTTCGAGATCTACACCCGCGAGAACATCTAGTTCACGGCGCCGTCGCAATCCTTGATCCCCCGAAAAGATTGCCGCAACAGCGATCTGCCTTCGGTTTGGTCGCAAATAGCGGCTATCCCTGCTTGATTCTCCCTGCCTTGGTTAACCACCTTCCGTTTTTGGTCCTTTTCCCAACTGACAGCGTCAGGATACGATCGCAGGGGGTCTATGCTTATGTGCCATTTTTGCTACATCTAACAATCTTGTCGCCTGAATCATCGATTTAGCAGGAGCTAATTCAATAATTCCTCACACATTTCGTGAAACTGTGGATAGTTCTCGGAGGCAGGCCTTGGCTTGGCGTAGCGCTCTCGAATAAGGGTGCTGGGGGAAACTTTAGGGTGGGTTATATGAATAAGACAAGCATCTCGGCCGTCGGCAAGCGCCTTGGTCTTTTGATGGCGGCTACAATGCTGACTTGCGCGAGTGCTCATGCGCTCACGCTCAAGGAGGCGATGGCTGTCGCGGTGGAATCCAATCCCGAGATTGGACAGGCAATTGAAAACCGCGAAGCAATCGAGTTCGAGTTGCGACAGGCCAAGGGCCTTTATCTTCCCAGTGTCGATGTCGAGGCATCGGCTGGAGTTCGTCGCCTCGACAATACGTCCCGGCGCGCACTGTCGATAGAGGACGATTCGCTCTATCCGGCGGAAGCGGATCTGGTGGTCACACAGAAGCTGTTTGACAGCGGCGCGCGGCGGGCGGAATTGAACCGCCAGGCATCGCGGGTCGACGGAGCGTCCTTTCGGGTGCTGGAACGCTCGGAATTCATCGGGCTGTCGGTCGTCCAAGACTACCTTGAATACATGCTGCAGGCTTCGATCGTCGCCGAAGCCAAGAAGAACCTCGGTTTCCATCAGGCGATACTCGGCGACATCCGGCAAGGCATCTCGGGCGGGGCGCTGAACGAGGCCGACCGGCAGCAGGCCGAAGAGYGTCTGTTCGCAGCCCAGGCACGCATGCAGGAGGCGAGCGAAGAACTGGAAGCCTCCAGGATCCGGTTCTTCAAGACCGTCGGCAAACCGCTGGTCAATGCTTCGCGGCCCGGTGATGTCGCCGCCGCACTGCCGAGGTCACTTGACGATGCGCTGGGCCTGGCACGACAGAACAATCCACGCGTTCACATGGCCACCAGCGATATCGCCGCTGCTGCTTCCATGGTGGATGYGGCCCGGGCGAAATACGGCCCCGAAGTTTTGGCCGAAGGCCGTGCCAGGGGAGGGTATGATATTGACGGCGACAATGGCGACGCCAGTGACCTGCAGGCGCGTCTGGTGCTGCGTTGGAACCTGTATCGAGGCGGCATAGACAAGGCCAATGAACAGGAGCAGATCCGCCGTGCCAGCGAACAGCGGCTTGCCTATCACCAGGTCTTGCGTGAGATCGAGGAGGCTGTCCGCACATCATGGGATCGCCGTTTCCGGCAAGCCGACCTGGCAAAGACGCTCAGGCTGCAAGCCGCTTCCAGTGAAAAGCTGGTTTCGTCTTACCGCGAGCAATTCAAGGTAGGGCAACGGTCGCTGCTCGACGTGCTCGATGCGCAGAATACCCGGTTCAACACGGCAACGCTGGCGGACACAGCATCCTATGCATCGCTGTTCGCCCAATACCGACTTCTGGCCGCGACAGGTCAATTGCTGAAAACGATGGGTCTTCAGCCGGCAAAGCAAGCGACGGCCTATGCACGATCCGAGTTCAACGCACCAGAAACCGCGGACACTGAAACCTATGCGCGGACGCCATCGGAGCAGAAAAACGACCTGCCTTTCGATATCCTTGCGCCAGTGAGGAAGAAGTAGGACGGTGCAGGGTCCAGCGAGGGTCCTTACGGGCATATCGTGAACCAGCAACCCAACATCCTCTCCCCCAAGGAGGCATTCAAAGCCTGCTTTTCAGCGGTCGCCGGCTATCTTGGCAGGCCGAGCGCCGAGACAGTGCTGTTTGCCGGGGTGCCGATTTCAGAGACGCGAATTGAGGTGGAGGATATTCGGCACCTTGCCGAGCGCATCGGCCTCGAGGTCAAGGACGTCAGTCATCGCGATTTCCTGCGCGGGCGCGTCGATCTGCCCGCCATTCTGTTTCGCGCCAGCCAACTGCCTGTCGCCCTGCTCGCGGAGATTGAAGCGGGCGAATACCTGACTGCGCCCCAAGAAGACGGCCGCACCACGATCAGCAGATCCGAGCTGGCTGCCAGCTATATCAGCGGCGGCGCGTCCTTCTCGATCACCTATGCCAATGCCACCGAGGCGATGAAGGTCGGCTCGGCACAGAAGATCGAAAGGCGCCATTGGCTGACGGGGACGATGGGCGCCTTCTGGCGCACCTACTCGAAAGTCGTCCTTGCTGCGATATTCATTAATGTTCTGGCCATTGCCTCACCCATCTTCACGATGAACGTCTACGACAGGATCCTGCCGAACAAGGCAATATCCACACTGTGGGTTCTGGCCATCGGCATCGGCGCCGTCATCCTGTTCGATCTGCTTTTGAAGACGGCCAGGGCTTCCCTCATCGACTATGCCGGGCGCAAGGCGGATCTTCGGATATCGTATCTTCTGTTCGAAAAAGTGCTGAACTCGTCACTGTCGGCGCGTCCCGACTCGACCGGTGAATACGCAAACCGGGTCACGCAATATGAGTTCGTCAGAGAGTTCTTCACCTCGAACACCATCAGCGTGTTCATCGACACGGCATTCGTCTTCGTCTTTCTTCTCGTCATCTATGCGATAGGCGGCTGGCTGGTGATCATACCGGCGCTGGCCTTTGTGATGTCCGTCATCGTCGGCTTGATTACCCAGCGCCGCATCGGCAAGCGCGTCGCCGCCTCGATGAACGAAGCTTCGCAACGCCAGGCCCTGCTGGTCGAATCCATCTCGACGCTGGAGACGATCAAGTCGCTGCGCGCCGAGGCGTATCTGCTGCGAAAATGGGGAGAGCACTCCAAGAACGCCGCCAACACGTCCGAGAAGATCAAGCAACTGTCGGCGGCCGCAGGCAACATAACCCAGTCGATACAACAGCTGGTGACAGTCGCTCTTGTGGTGGCCGGCGCTTACGCCTTCTCGGAAGGGCATGTTTCGACAGGAGCAATCATAGGAACGGTCATGCTGGCGAGCAGGGCGGTGGCTCCGCTCGGCCAGATCGCCATCACGCTGTCCCGGTTTCGCCAGGCCATGCTCTCGCTGAGGATGGTGAACTCGATCATGGAGCAACCGGAGGACCGGCCGGACACGGTGGGTTTCGTCAACCGACCCATTCGCAACGGGGCGATGGCGTTCAGGAATGTCGGGTTTGTCTATCCCGGCGCGGAAAACGAGGTTTTGACCGGTCTGAATTTCACGGTGAAGCCGGGAGAGCGGATCGGCATCATCGGTCGCATAGGATCGGGAAAGACGACGATGGGTCGGCTGGTCGGCCGGCTGTTCCTGCCGACCTCCGGTGAGCTGCTGCTGGATGGGATCGATATTCGCCAGTATCACCCGTCAGAAGTTCGGGCCGCTGTCGGCATCGTTGCGCAGGCTGGCGATCTGTTCTCGGGGACCATCAAGGAAAATCTCCTGATGGCTTGCCCGGAGGCTACCGATGAGCAGATCATCGACGCGGCAAAGGCGGCTGGCGTCGACGATTTCGTCTCACGC
>NZ_JBFULQ010000490.1:0-4110 GCF_054049815.1 Mesorhizobium sp. P5_C1
GAAATAAGCCTCGCAGATCGGCAGTGGCGAAATCGGGTTCGACACGCCGAGCGGGCCCTGGTCGCCATGAAAGTCGTTGGCGTAGCGCTGGTTGTTTTCGGCGCGCTTGAAATAGGGCAGCACATCGCGATAGCCCCAGCCGGCGAGACCTTCTTCCTTCTCCCAGGCGTCATAGTCGCGGGCATTGCCGCGCGTGTAGATCTGGGCGTTGATGGAAGAACCGCCGCCGACCACCTTGGCCTGCGTGTACCAGAAGACGCGGTCCTTCATGTGCTTCTGCGGAACGGTCGACCAACCCCACGAAGCAATGCCCTTGGTCATCTTGGCGAAGCCCGCCGGCATATGAATGTAGGGATGCCAGTCCTTGCCGCCGGCTTCCAGCAGCAGCACCTGATGCGTCGGATCCTCGCTCAACCGGTTGGCCAGAACGCAGCCGGCCGGGCCGGCGCCCACGATGATGTAGTCGGTCATGACACTATCCACCTTACAGCCGCGGCACGGAGAGCGCGCCGTCGACATTGATGATCGAGCCGGTCGAAAAGCCGAGCTTGCCGCCGGCAAGCGCCGCCACCACGGCGCCGATGTCCGATGCTTCGCCCCAGCGCTTTGCCGGCACCAGCCCGCCGTCGATCAAGGCGTCGTATTTGGCGGTGACGCCCGATGTCATGTCGGTTCGGATGATGCCCGGCCGCACCTCGAACACAGCGATGTCTTCGGCGGCGAGCCTGAGTGCCAGGGTCTTCACCCACATCGACAGGCCGGCTTTCGAGATGCAGTAGTCCGGCCGTTCCGGCGACGCCATTTCGGCGCTGACCGAGGTGATGGTGATGATCGATTTCGGGTGATCTCCGGGTACAGCCAGCATCGCCTTGGCGACGGCCTGGCTGAGGAACACGGTGCCGCGCAGATTGATGTTGAGCGCCTTGTCGAAATTCTCGGGCTTCAACTCCAGGAGGTCGCCGCGCACCACGGCGCCGACACCGGCATTGTTCACCAGGCAGTCGATGCGGCCGAAGGTGCGCATCGTGGCATCGACCAGTGCCGCATGGCCGCCGAGATCGGCGATGTCGCAGCTGACATAGGCGAACTGCGCGCCGTGCGTGGTGATGTCCTCGGCTAACCCGTCAGCGGGTTTTTCGGCAAGGTCGGCGACGAGGATGTCGAAGCCGGCATCGGCAAGCGCCTGGGCGCAGGCAAGGCCGATGCCGCGCGCGCCGCCAGTGACGATGGCCGCCGGGCGGGTCATGCGGAAAGCTCGCTCTTGCGAATATGCGCGGCGACACGCAGCGCTTGCGCGGCGATCGACAGCGCCGGATTGACGGCGGCCGAATTCGGCAGGAAGCCGCCATCGACAACGAACAGATTCCGATGATCGAAGGACCGGCAGAACGGGTCGAGCGGCGCGCTGGCCGGATCGTCGCCCATCTTCACCGTGCCGCACTGGTGCGACGGCGTGCGCTTGTCAAAGGGGCGCGACAGCACGATCGGATAGCCGCAGGCGCGGAAGTTTTCGCGCATCACCTTGGTCAAGCCGTCGAGCGACTGCATGTTGGAGCGCCGCCATTGCATGATGATGTCCTTGCCGTCGACCATGATGCGGCTTTCGGGATCGGGCAGGTCCTCGCACATCAAGTACCAATCGACGGCATGGCCGGCCATGAAATCGAGCGCAAATTTGGGCGCGAATTTCACATTGGCGCTGAGGATGTTGCCGTCGATCTTGCCGAGCAGCTGGACGTTGCCGAGCGGCTTGCCGCCCTTGCCGTCGGAAAGGTAATAATCGTTCAGCATCAGCGTCTTCTGGTAGACGGCATCGTTGCGGCGACGCGGATCGATGGCCAGCATGGCGCTGGAATTATGGTTCATGAAATTGCGGCCGACCTGATCGGAGCGGTTGGCGAGGCCCTTGCCACCGCCCTTGCCGTTGGCGGGTGACGGCGAGCGCAGCAGGATGACGGCGGAATTGACCGCGCCGGCGGAGAGGATGACCAGCTTCGGCGTCAGCTTTTTCAACGCGCCATTCTGGCGATAGTGAACAGCGACGATGGTTTTGCCGTCGGCCGAGGCTTCGAGATACTCGACATAGGCGCCGGTCTCCAACTTTATGTTCGGGTCGGTCAGCGCCGCCGTCAGCGGTCCCGTTTGCGCGTCGACCTTGCCTTGGCCGGTGTTGGGAAACGCGTCCCAGCCGGTCTTGCCCTCCTTCAGCCAGGTGTCGATGTCGACGCCAAGCGGCAGCGAGGCCGGGTGCAGGCCGAGGCCCTTGAGCTCGGCGCGGGCGCGCGCGATCGGCGCCTCGTCGGGCACAGGCTTGAAGGCATAGGGGATCGAATGGAACGGCTCGGTCGGGTCCTCGCCGAGTGAGCCACGCACACGAAACAATTGCTCGGCCTTCGAATACCAGGGCTCGAATTCTTCATAGGAAAACGGCCACGCCGGCGAGACGCCGCCGAAATGCTCCATGGCCGCAAAATCTTCCCTGCGGTAGCGGATCAGCACGGCGCCGTAGAATTTCGAATTGCCGCCGACATAGTAATAGTTGCCGGGGTTGAAGGCCGCACCGCCGGCCTCGCGCCACATCTCCTTCGGCCGATAATGACCGTCGACGAAGATGGAACGCGTGTCGCGCGCATGCGGCGTTGCCGTCAACGGTTCGCCGCGCTCCAGCATCAGGATCGAGGCGCCGCTGCCGGCCAGACCGGAGGCGATCGTGGCGCCGCCGATGCCGGAGCCGATTATGACGATATCGGGATTTGTCATCTCGGTCAGAGAATGCGGTTTTCGGTCGCCGGATCGAAGAACACCGCTTTGGTCAGGTTGAAGGCGAGCGGGGTGTTGGTGCCGGGCTGGATGTTGGCGTCGGCGCGCAGCCTCGCCACCACGCCCTTGCCGCCGAGATTGGTGACGGCGAAGGTGTCGGAGCCTGCCGGTTCAACGACCTCGATAAAGCAGTCGGCAGTGGCGATGTTCGAGGCATTGCGCTCGGCGCCTTCCGGATCGGTCAGGGCTTCGGGGCGGACGCCGAAGATGATCGGCTTGCCCTGGAATGCCGACAGGCCCGCCGGCGCATTGGCCATCGGCAGCGAGATCGGCTCGCGCGCCTCGCGCTGCAGCACGACGGACAGCGCATTGCCGTTGGTGCCGATCGTCGCCGGGATCAGGTTCATCGCCGGCGAGCCCATGAAATCGGCGACAAAGAGATTGGTCGGGTTGTTGTAGATCTCGGCCGGCGTGCCGAACTGCTGCACCTCGCCGTCGCGCATGACGGCGATCTTGGTCGCCAGCGTCATCGCCTCGATCTGATCGTGGGTGACATAGACGATGGTGGTGCCGGTGGTCGCATGCAGGCGCTTGATCTCGATGCGCATGTCGACACGCAGCTTGGCGTCGAGGTTGGACAACGGCTCGTCGAACAGGAACAGTTTTGGGTCGCGCACCAGCGCCCGGCCCATGGCGACGCGCTGGCGCTGGCCGCCAGAAAGCTGGCTCGGCTTGCGCTGCAGCAGGTGGCCGATCTGCAGCACCTTGGCCACCTTGTCGATCGCCTTCTGCCGCTCTGCCGCCGGCACGCCGCGCATCTCCATGCCGAAGGAGATGTTTCCGGCCACTGTCATGTTCGGATAGAGCGCATAGCTCTGGAACACCATGGCGATGTCGCGCTTGGACGGATGCAGATCGTTGATTGCGCGGCCTTCGACGCGGATTTCGCCCGAGGTGATCGTCTCCAGGCCGGCGATGGTGTTGAGCAAGGTGGACTTGCCGCAGCCGGACGGGCCGACCAGCACCAGGAAGCCGCCCTTATCCAGTTCGACATCGATCCCCTTGAGGATCTCGACCTGGCCGAAGCGCTTTCTCAGGCCATCAATTTCCAGAAAAGCCATCAGATTATCCTTTGACGGCGCCCGCCATCAGACCGCGCACGAAATAGCGGCCGGCGAGCACATAGACGAGAAGGGTTGGCAATGCGGCGATCATCGCGGCCGCCATGTTGACGTTGTATTCGACGACGCCGGTCGAGGTGTTGACGACGTTGTTGAGCGCCACCGTCATCGGCATCGCGTCGCCGGTGCCGGCATAGGCAGAGGCGAACAGGAAGTCGTTCCAGATGTT
>NZ_JBFULQ010000491.1:0-4100 GCF_054049815.1 Mesorhizobium sp. P5_C1
GTCGTAGCTCAACCCCTTGGGGAAGTCGCGGGAAAGCTCCTTCATCTTGTCCTGGATCTGCGCGGCTGCGGCGAGGGCATTGGTGCCCGGCCGCTGGAAGATGGCGAGCGCCACCGCCGGTTTGCCGTTGAGATAGGAGTTGGTGACGTAATCCTTGGCGCCGAGCTCGATGCGCGCCACGTCCTGTAGCGAGATCAGGCGGCCGTCGTCGGCCGATTTGACGATCACGTATCGGAAGTCGCGTGCGTCGTTGAAGCGGCCTTGCGTGGTGACCGTGTACTGGAACGCCGTGCCGGTGTTGGTCGGCGGCGCACCGATCGAGCCGCCCGACACCTGGACGTTCTGGTCGCGCAGCGCCTGCACCACATCGCCCGAGGTCATCCCCAGGGCGGACAGTTTTTCCGGATCGAGCCAGATGCGCAGCGAATATTCGCGTTCGCCGAAGATGGTGAGGTCGCCGACGCCGTCAAGTCTGAGCAGTATATCGCGGACCTGCGAGCGGGCGTAGTTCGAGACGTAGAGCTGGTCGTAGGTATTGTCGGGCGACAGCATGTGCACGACCATCATCAGGTCGGGCGAGCTCTTGGTGGTGGTGATGCCGAGGCGGCGGACTTCTTCGGGCAGGCGCGGCTGGGCGATCGACACGCGGTTCTGCACCAGCACCTGCGCCTGGTCGAGATCGGTGCCCAGCTTGAAGGTGATGGTCAGCGCCATTGCCCCGTCGCCCGACGAATAGGACGACATGTAGAGCATGCCCTCGACGCCGTTGATCTCCTGCTCGATCGGCGTTGCCACCGTCGCTGCGATCGTCTCGGCGTCGGCGCCCGGATACTGCGCGCGAACGACGATGGTCGGCGGCGCGATCTCGGGATATTGGGCGACCGGCAGCTGGGTATAAGCAATCCCGCCGAGGATCAGCAGGACGATCGAAACGACCGATGCGAAGATCGGACGGTCGACGAAGAAATGTGCGAACCTCATTGCTGCAACCCGGCGGTCTCGGCCTTGGGCGGCAACGTCACCATCTCGACCTTCACCTTGGTGCCGGGCCTGGCGTGCATCAGCCCGTTGACGATGATCGTCTCGTCGCCGGTCAGGCCCTGGCGGATCACCCGGTAGCCGTCGAGAAGCGGGCCGGTGCGCACGGGCTTCGCCGTCACCATCCCGGCCTCATCCACCAGGAACACGATGCGGCGATCCTGATCGGCGCCGATCGCCTCGTCGGGCACCAGCACGCCGCTATGCGGCAGCGACCCCGGCACGTTGATGCGCCCGAACATGCCTGGCTGGAGAATGCCGTCGGCGTTGGGAAACGTTGCACGCACCCGCATGGTGCCGGTCGCGTTGTCGATCCGGTTCTCGGCAAAATCGAGCTTGCCTTTGAATACCGCCTCCGCGYGGTCGGCGACGCGAACCACCACCTCGAGCCCGCTGTCGCCTTCCTGCATGCTGCCGCCGCGCTCCTTCGCGTCGCGGGCGTAGCTGAAATACAGGCGCTCATCGACGTCGAAATAGAAGTCGATCGGATCGCGCGTAACGATGGTCGTCAGCAAGGTGGAATCCGGCTGCACGAGGTTGCCGACCGACACCAGCCGGCGGTCGATGCGGCCGGACAAGGGCGCCTTGATCTCGGTGAATTCCATGTTCAGGCTGGCCGTCCTCAGCGCAGCCGTCGCGCCCTGCATCTGCGCCTGCGCCGAAAGGTATTCCCGCCGGCGGTCGTCGACGGTCGAGGTTGAGATATTGCCGGTCTTGGCGAGTTCGTCGGCGCGATCCAGCTGCATCTTGGAGAATTCGAGCAGACTCTTGGCGACGTCCACTTGCGATTTGGCGGCATCATAAGCCGCCTGGTACGGACGCTGGTCGATGGTGAAGAGCAGGTCGCCCTTGTTGACCAGTGCGCCGTCCTGGAAGCTGACCTTGTCCAGATAACCGCTGACGCGCGAGCGGATGGCGACTTGGTCGACGGCTTCGAATCGCCCGACGAACTCGTCGTCTTCGACGATTTCACGGACCACCGGCTTGGCCGCCGTCACCACGGGTAGCGGCTGGTCCTGCGCAAACGCAGTGCTGCTGAAAGCCATGCCGAGCAGGAATGCCGCCGACACGGCGGCGCGGGCAAGCCAGCCGGCCGATCGACGGGGTTGCCCGCCCGCGTCGCGATGCCATTGCGCATCCTCAGGGGTGTCCATTTGCGTCCTCGCTCGCTGGACCCGGAGGTCGGTTGATCCGCTTCTACGCTCAGGCTTGTTCGTCGAGATCAGAGCACTGCAGTGTTGTGCAGGGCAACATGATCATTTTCCATGTCGGCTGAAATGTCCACCCTGTGGCTGCCCAGCACCGGGCTAAAGCCAGTCGAAAGCGTGCGCAGAGGCGCTGCGCTTAAATCCTCGCGCTCCCGGTTGGTATTTCTGGGTTATTGGAATGGCTCAGATTTCCGCCGGCTATGCCCAGACCCCTACCGGTCGACCATCGCCAACCCGCGCTGGCCGTAGCGCGGGCCGGAGATTTTGCCCGGCGCCAGCGCTTCGTCGAGGGCGGCCATCTCGGCGGCATCGAGCTTGATTGCGACGGCGGCGATATTCTCCTCCAGGTATTTTCTCCGCTTGGTGCCGGGGATCGGCACGATGTCGATGCCAAAACCGGTGCCCTTGTGCAGCAGCCAGGCCAGCGCGACCTGGCCGGGCTTGACGCCTTTGGCCGCCGCGATGTCGCGCACTTTGGCCGCCGCCTCGACATTGGCGTCGTAGTTCTCGCCCTGGTAGCGCGGGTCGTTGCGGCGGTAATCGCCCTCGGGATAGTTTTCCGCTCGGCTAACCTCGCCGGTGAGGAAACCGCGGCCGAGCGGCGAGAACGGCACCAGGCCGATGCCGAGTTCGCCGAGCAGCGGGATGATCTGCGGCTCCAGATTGCGCTCCCACAGCGAATACTCGCTCTGCACCGCCGACACCGGATAAACGGCATGCGCGCGGCGGATGTTGGCCGCACCCGCCTCGGATAGGCCGAAGAACCGCACCTTGCCTTGGGCGACCAATTCGCCGACCGCGCCGGCGACATCCTCGATCGGCACCGCCGGGTCGACGCGGTGCTGGTAGAGCAGGTCGATATGGTCGGTGGCGAGCCGGCCGAGCGAGCCTTCCACAGCCGCGCGGATATGCTCGGGCCGGCTGTCGGTTCCGTCGAGCTGCTTGCCGTTTTCGATGCGGAAGCCGAATTTGGTGGCGATGGTCACCTGGTCGCGCTTGCCCTTCAGCGCCCGGCCGAGCAGGGCCTCGTTGGTATGAGGGCCATAGACCTCGGCGGTGTCGAGGAAGGTGCAGCCGAGTTCGATGGCGCGGTGCAGGGTGGCGATGGATTCGGCCTCGTCGGCCGGACCGTAGGACTGGCTCATGCCCATGCAGCCAAGGCCGATGGCCGAGACCTGCAGCCCTTGGCTGCCGAGCTTGTGGGTTTTCAGGGTCATGGCTGGCGTTCTCCGGTGGGGGGATCACCAGACTATAGCGGCCGCTCGCTCAATTCCCACAGCCTTTCGGCCGCGCTGTCTTCACATGTTCGAGGCCACGTCGCGGGAAGACAGTGGCTTGGGCTTGTGGGCCGGACGCTGCCTTGTCTTGTGTACAGCTTTGCGGGGCGCGGCTTTGACCGTGTTCAAGGTCTTGGGGGTCGCGGTCTTAAGGTTGGCGGTTTGCGGCGCTTGCGCCTTGCGGCGCCTGAGCCAGCTCAAAGACAGTTCGGCAAGGAGACTGCGCAGACCTTTCACAACGTCCTCCWCGGGTTGGGCGACGGGATAATTTCCGATGGCGCGACTTGTTCCGCCCGCAAATGTTCCCGGGTTGGGCTTGGGTCGAGCGGCGCATGCGACCTAAGTCCGATCACAAACCGCAATGGTCTTGCCGGTGGCGCCGCCGGGAACAGTCGGCTCTCACGGTCGTTGTCCGCTGCAGATTTGCTGGAGGAAGCTATGGATAGGAGTGTTGGCCAGGCACGCTGGTTGCTCGCACCGATCTTCGCGGTTGCCATCACTTTTATGGTGATTGGAATTACCTTCGGCTGACCGACCTCCAAGGAACGACCTCGAACTTTTCCGATCGGCGCAGCCA
>NZ_JBFULQ010000492.1:0-4096 GCF_054049815.1 Mesorhizobium sp. P5_C1
CCCGTGAACCGTGGCCTCTACAATTTCGACCGCATCCGCATCGACTTCTATCTTGATCGGCAGGCGGCTTTTGAAGCCTTCAAGAAAGGCGACACGCATTTTCGCGAGGAATTCACCGCGCGGGTATGGGCGACCGGATACGACTTTCCGGCGCTGCAGGATGGCAAGATCGTCAAACGGGAATTTCCCGGTGAGAAGACGCCAGACATGCAGGGCGTGGCGTTGAATCAACGTCGTACGCAATTTCGCGACGAGCGGGTACGGCGGGCGATCGCCAGATGCTTCGATTTCGAATGGATGAAGCGGGCCCTGTTTTACGGTTCCTACGAGCGCTCTCAATCGAACTTCGAACGGTCGGATTATAAGGCCGAAGGTCTGCCCTCGCCTGGCGAATTGGCCCTGCTGGAACCGTTCCGAGCCGAGTTGCCACCAGAGGTCTTTGGCGAAGCCGTGACGCAGCCTCTGTCCGACGGCTCGGGCCATGACCGCAAGCTGCTGGGCGAGGCTTCGAGATTGCTTGCGCAAGCCGGCTGGAAACGTGCGGGCAGTTTCGTCGTCAACGACAAGGGTGAGCGTCTGCAGGTTGAAATGCTGGCAGAGGATGACGGCATCGTTCRCATCTTCACCCCATGGTCCGAGAATATGAAGGCGATCGGGATCGACGCCTCGATCCGGCAAATCGATTCAGCACAATATGAACAGCGGCACAGTGATTTCGACTTCGATCTTACCGTGCTGCATTGGTCGATCGGAGCGACGCCGACTGAAGACGGCCTGGAGATGCTCTATGATTCCCGAATGGCGAAAACGCCGGGGCAACGCAACTATCCGGGCACGGAAAGCAAGGTCATCGACGCGCTGATCGTGGCAGCCGGCAAGGCGCAAAGCCGAAACGAACTCGTCACCGCGCTCAGGGCGCTCGACCGGGTCTTGCGCGCACGGCTAGACTGGATTCCAACATACTATCTGGCGAATCACCGCGTCGCCTATTGGGACATGTTCGACTTCGTCGAGCAAAAGCCCGATTTCGGCTTTCCGGTCGAGACGCTGTGGTGGTTCGATAAGGGCAAGGCGGCAAAAATTGGCAAAGGCTGAGATGTTCGCTCAAGCAGGGCAAAAGACCTGATGGGCGCTTATATCCTGCGCCGCATCCTGTTGATGATCCCGACCCTGTTCGGCATCATGGCGATATCCTTCGCCGTCATCCAGTTCGCGCCGGGCGGCCCGGTCGAGCAGGTCATCGCCCGGCTGACCAACCAGGGCGGCAGCGATCGCCTCGGCGGCGGCGGTGGCGACGCGGTCGGTGGCGCCAATGTCGATGTCGCCGGTGATGTCAGCTCAAAATATCGCGGCGCCCAAGGCCTCGATCCGGAATTCATCAAGAAGCTGGAGAAGCAGTTCGGCTTCGACAAGCCGCCGCTCGAGCGCTTCGGCATGATGTTGTGGAATTATGCGCGCTTCGATTTCGGCGACAGCTATTTCCGCGATATTTCGGTGCTCAACCTGATCCTGGAAAAAATGCCGGTGTCGATCTCGATCGGGCTGTGGATCACGCTTCTGTCCTACCTAATTTCGATCCCGCTCGGCATCCGCAAGGCGGTCAAGGACGGCACGCCCTTCGACGTCTGGACCAGCGGCGTCGTCATTGTCGGCTATGCCATTCCGGGCTTCCTGTTCGGCATCATGCTGATGGTGCTGTTTGCCGGCGGGTCGTTCTGGGACTGGTTTCCGCTGCGCGGCCTCACCTCCGACAATTGGGACCAGCTATCCTGGTCCGGCAAGATCATCGACTATTTCTGGCACATGACCTTGCCGCTGACGGCGCTGGTGCTGTCGGCCTTCGCCACCACGACGCTGTTGACCAAGAATTCCTTCCTGGAAGAGATCCGCAAGCAGTATGTGGTGACGGCGCGCGCCAAGGGCCTGTCGGAGCGGCAGGTGCTCTACGGCCACGTCTTCCGCAACGCCATGCTGATCGTGATCGCCGGTTTTCCGGGCGCCTTTATCTCGGCCTTCTTCACCGGCTCGCTGCTGATCGAGAACATCTTTTCCCTCGATGGCCTCGGCCTGCTCGGCTTCCGGTCGGTGGTCGAGCGCGACTATCCGGTGGTGTTCGCCAATCTCTACATCTTCTCGCTGCTCGGGCTGTTCGTCGGATTGCTGTCCGACCTGCTCTACACCTGGGTCGATCCGCGCATCGATTTCGAGCGGAGAGACGTCTGATGTCGGACACCACCGCAACCACGGAGGCCGCACCGGAGCGGATCGTGCGGCCGTGGCTGTCGCCGCTCAACAAGCGCCGCCTGCAGAACTTCAGAGCAAACCGGCGCGGCTACTGGTCGCTGTGGATATTCCTCGTCCTCTTCGTGCTGTCGCTGTTTGCCGAATTCATCGCCAACGACAAGCCGATCATCGCCTCCTACAAGGGCGAAATCCTGTTTCCGGTGCTGGTCGCCTACCCCGAGGAAAAGTTCGGCGGCTTCTACGCGGTCACCGACTATCGCGACCCGGTCATCCAGGACGAGATCAACGCCCATGGCTGGATGATCTGGCCGCCGGTCCGCTACTCCTACCAGACCGTCAACAACGCCATTCCGGAAGCGGCACCGGCCAAGCCGTCCTGGCGATATGACGCCAAGGCGCGCTGCAGCCAGTATCCGCAAGGGGCGGCCGATCCGGCCTGCATCGTCGGCAACTGGAACTGGCTCGGCACCGACGACCAGGCGCGCGACGTGCTGGCGCGCGTCATCTACGGCTTCCGCATTTCGGTGCTGTTCGGCCTGATCCTGACCGCCGGCTCGGCCCTGATCGGCGTCGCGGCCGGCGCCGTGCAAGGTTATTTCGGCGGCTGGACCGATCTCCTGTTCCAGCGTTTCATCGAAATCTGGTCGGCGATCCCGGTGCTCTATCTCCTGCTCATCGTCGCCGCCATCCTGCCGCCGGGCTTCTTCATCCTGCTCGGCCTGATGCTATTGTTCTCCTGGGTGGCGCTGGTCGGCGTGGTGCGGGCCGAGTTCCTGCGCGCCCGCAATTTCGAATATGTCAACGCGGCGCGCGCGCTCGGCGTACCCAACCGCACCATCATGTTCCGGCATTTGCTGCCCAACGCCATGGTGGCGACATTGACCTTCATGCCCTTCCTGCTCTCGGGCTCGATCTCGACGCTGACCTCGCTCGACTACCTCGGCTTCGGCCTGCCGCCAGGATCCGCCTCGCTCGGTGAGTTGCTGAAGCAGGCGCAGCGCAACCTCAATGCGCCGTGGCTAGGCATTTCCGGCTTCGTCGTCATCTCGCTGATGCTGTCGCTGCTGGTCTTTGTCGGCGAGGCGACGCGCGACGCCTTCGATCCACGCAAGACGTTCAAATGAGCGAAGCACCCCTGCTCAGCGTACAGGACCTCAGCGTCGCCTTTGCCCAAGGCGGACAGCAGTCGCTGGCCGTCGACCATATCTCGTTCGACATCGCCAAGGGCGAGACGGTGGCGCTGGTCGGCGAATCCGGCTCCGGCAAATCGGTGTCGGCGCTGTCGGTGCTGAAGCTGTTGCCCTATCCCAGCGCCAGCCATCCCTCGGGAAAGATCCTGTTCCAGGGCGCCGACCTGCTTGCCATGAGCGAGAAGCAGTTGCGGCAGGTGCGCGGCAACAAGATCACCATGATCTTCCAGGAGCCGATGACCTCACTCAATCCGCTGCACACGATCGAGCAGCAGATCGTCGAAATCCTGAAACTGCATCAGGGCATGGCCGACCGCCCGGCCAAGGCCCGCACGCTGGCCCTGCTCAACGAGGTCGGCATCCGCGATCCGCAAAAGCGCCTCGATGCCTATCCGCACCAGCTGTCCGGCGGCCAGCGTCAGCGCGTGATGATCGCCATGGCGCTGGCCAACGAACCGGAACTGCTGATCGCCGACGAGCCGACGACGGCACTCGACGTCACCGTGCAGGCGCAGATCCTCGAGCTGCTGGCCGGGCTGAAAAGCCGCAAAGGCATGTCGATGCTGTTTATCACCCATGACCTCGGCATCGTGCGCAAGATTGCCGACCGGGTCTGCGTCATGACCAAGGGCAAGATCGTCGAGACCGGCCCGACCAAGGAC
>NZ_JBFULQ010000493.1:0-4087 GCF_054049815.1 Mesorhizobium sp. P5_C1
TGAAAGCGCAACGTCACATTGCAATTCGGCCGATGCAGTGTTCGCGGCAGCAAGACGCGCATCTTCAAGCGTCTTCCCAAGGCGCTCGGAACGATACCCTTCAGCCTGCATCAAGACATTGGCCATCGCAAGATGGAGCCGTGTCATCCGTTCGGCGCCGCCAGACACGTCGCCAAATCTCCTGCTGCAGTCAATGGCACTGGCAAAGTGCGACACTGCTTCCCGAGTGGCAGCTCTGGCCAGGGCGGCCCTTCCCGCCTTTTGCCAGTGATCGAGCGCGCCCGCCCAATCCCCAGCCTCCTGAAGGTGGTGCGCAAGGAGCTCGGGTTGCGCTTCAGTGATTTCAGTCCACGTTTCCTCCAACACATCTGCGACACGCTTATGTAGCTCCTGGCGCTTAGCGCGCAGCAGCGTGCCATACGCTGCGTCCTGAACGAGCGCATGCTTGAAGAGGTAAGTGGCCAGTGGCCGCGTCCCGCGGCAGAACACCAGACCGGCGCCGACGAGTTGATCCAGTGCGACATTTAGATCAGTGACATTTCGCTGTGCGACCGCTGCCAGCAATTCGTAGGAGAACTCGCGACCGAGAACCGCGCCGACCTGTGCGACCTCCTTAACTGTTGAGCCGAGGCGATCGAGCCGCGCCATCAACGAGGCATGCAGCGTGGCGGGGACGTTCAACGCCGTCGCAGCAGCTCTTGAGAGCACTGTCCTGGCGTTGCCGCCCTCCAACACCGCCTTGGTCAGCTCCTCGACGAACAGTGGCACCCCATCAGTGCGCTCGATGATCTCCGCGACAACGTCGCTCGGCAGCTCCCCGGTGCCGACGACTCGCTGGACCAGCGCGGCGCCTTCACGACGGTCGAGCCGGTTGAGGACAAGAACCGTGACGTGCGCCTGCCCGGTCCACGGCGGTTGAAACTCGGGGCGGAACGTGAGGAGAAGGAGCACTGGCAGGCGCTGCACCCGCTCGACTACCAGGTCGAGCAGCTCCCGCGAGCTGGGGTCGATCCAGTGCACATCCTCGAAGAGCATCAGCACCGGACCTTGTCGCGCCAGGTCTTCGAGCTGCCGGAGCAACGCATCGAAGGTTTTCTCTTTCTTACGCTGGGGCGTCAGTTGGAGAGGCGGGAAGCGACCTTCGGTCGGCAACGACAGCAGCTCGGCCAGCAGCGCCACGTCCTCTGGCGACACCGGGGCTAGCAGGGCCGCAAGCTTATCCAGTTTCCTCTCAGGTGGATCATCGCGCTCCAACCCGGCGGCACGTTCTAGCTGAGCAATGGTCGGGTGGAGCGCGCTGTCTTGATGATGCGGCGAACAGAAATAGCGCAAGCGGGTGTGTGGCTCATTCTGGATCCGCTCCTGCAAGGTGACGGTGAGGCGCGACTTTCCGATGCCGGGCTCGCCTGAGAGCAGCACCACACGACCTTCACCACTTTTCGCGCGATGCCAGTGGCGCTGCAGAAGGTCGACCTCCTCCTCACGCCCGACCAGCGGCGTGGGCGTTGTCCCATGCAGCGCCTCGAACCGACTTTCGACAGCGCTCTCACGAAACACTTGATAGGGATGGATCGGCTCCGGAAAGCCTTTCACCTCGACGGCGCCAAGATCGCGATATTCGAAAAGATCGCCGACCAGCTGCCGCGTCTGCGGCCCGATCACGACCGCGTCGGGTTCGGCAAGAGCTTGCAGGCGGGCGGCGAGGTTCGGCGTCTCGCCCACGACGCCGCGCTCTTGCCCTTCGCCGGCGGTGATCAGATCGCCAACGACGACCTGTCCGGTGCCGATGCCTATACGAACCCGCAATGGCTCGGGGTCTGGGAGTAGCCTAACGGCATTGACAAGAGCAAGGCCAGCGCGCACCGCCTGCTCGGCGGCGTTCTCGTGCGCCTGCGGGTAGCCGAAATACACCAAAACTCCGTCGCCCATATACTTGGCAACAAAGCCGCCGAAGTGGGCGACCGTATCGGCGACACAGCGGTGATACGCTCCGATGGTCTCACGCAGGTCCTCGGGATCCAGACGCGTCGCCAGCGCCGTCGAGCCGACGAGATCCGCGAACATGACGGTCAGCTGTCGACGCTCCGCGCTTAGCTCCCGGGTGCGGCTCTGAGCCGCGATGTCATCGGTGCTCGCGTCGGGATGGCTTGACGACGGCCCCAGCCCCACTACCGCCTTGCGGAATCGCTTGCGATGACCGAGGAGCATACCGAGCTTCTCGAGGTCGGCATCGGTCAGTTCCGGCAGGACTTCCGCGTCGATCGCGTTGTCGCGAAATGCCTGCTCGTATTGCTGGAGGCCGAGGCCTCGCAACCAAGCGGCAACGTCCACACAGCCCTCCCAAGGCTGAAATTCGGGTCCCTCAGCCGCAATATTAACTCAGATGCCAGGGAAATGCTGTAGTCCGACATGGTTGCCGCGGCGAGGACAGCTTCTGGCAGCAAAGCGGACGATCCGCTCCTAGTGATCAAGCGTCCGCATCGGGTCAGATGAGGACGTTGTCCACGTTTACCTGAATGTCGGCTTCTGAGGATTCGCACCCTGAAGCTGCCAGGCTACTGTCGGCCAACACCTGCCGGACAGGAACGCGCCCGATCTCGGTCGTAGAGTTCTATTTTGCGATTGCCCGAAAACTGACATTCTCGGCGACCGCGCTAGAGATCGCGGGTGCACCACAAGCCGACTCTTAGTGGCGTTCGTCTGAATTACTGCGCCCGTCGCAAGAGTCAGTCGAGGAAGTTGCGCTTACGACTGCCGGGCGTTCAGGATTTGGAAGTACTGCTATTGAGCGAGCGTCTGGAGGCGAGACACGTCATCAGCGGCCTCGGCCAACAGCCAGTCGCGGAATGTCGTGATTTTGGGGAGCACCGACGTGGCCTGGGGGCAGACGATCCAGTAGGTCTTGGACAATCGCAGAGCCGTGGCGAACGGTCTTACGAGGCGCCCGTTGATGAGGTCCCAAGCCGCAAGCGTGGTGCGGGCGAGTGCAATGCCCTGACCGTCGATAGCAGCGTCGATGACCATGCTTGCGCGGTTCAAGACTGGGCCGTGGGAGAGTTTGGCATCTCCCACGCCCGCGGCCTCGAGCCATTCCGACCAGTCCTTTCGGTCATCGAGATGCAGCAACGGAAATTTCAGCACATCGGACGGCTCGCGCATCCGCAGGTGAAGTTTTGGACTGCAGACCGCGAACAGCTCCTCGGAGCACAGGCGGACAACATCATGTCCCGCCCAGTTGCCATCGCCATGCCGCACGGCAAGATCGACGTCCTCTCTAGCGAAGTCGACGTGATGCATGGTTGCGGAAATCCTGAGATCGATGTCCGGATGCGTCTCGGCAAACCGGCCAAGGCGGTTGACCAACCATTTGGCGGCAAAGTCGGGCGACGTGCTGACCGTCAGCGCCCCGGCCCGAGATAGATGCTGGATGCGTTGCGTGCCGAGAGCGATACGGTCGAAGGCATCGCGCACCACCTCCAGATAGGAGATGCCCGCCCGCGTGATGCTCAGCTTTTGACGTTCGCGATCGAACAGCCTGATGCCCAATTCGAGTTCGAGCGCCTTCACCTGATGGCTCACCGCGCCCTGCGTCACGGACAGCTCTTCGGCCGCCCTGGTGAAGCTCTCATGGCGTGCCGCCGCTTCGAAGGCTTTGAGGGCATTGAGCGATGGCAGTCGGCGACCCAATTTCGCACCACATCACGAGAAAAATTGGGCCAAGCACGAGAAACCATACTTTGCGCCCACCAGCAGATTGGAGCATTTCAGCGCCACGTCAACATGGATGCCGCGAGAGAGGATGAGAAATGTTCAATCACCCGCTGACTGAAGGGCGGAGGCCTTCGTCGTCGTTTCCCACACATGTTCGTCACATCGTCAACAATGCGACAGGACCCCTGGTGATGGTATCGCGCTGGATACAACTCCACTGCCAACGCGGACAACTGGCCGAGCTCGAAGACCATCAGCTTGCAGACTTGGGGTTGAGTCGTACTCAAGTTCGGAACGAATGCGCAAAGTGGCCTTGGCAGCCCTAATTCTCGACCGCCGCGCCGTGGTGGGATCAGCGAAGCAAGATCTCGTGGAG
>NZ_JBFULQ010000494.1:0-4077 GCF_054049815.1 Mesorhizobium sp. P5_C1
TTCGACGAAGGCGCCCAGCCACTGCGAGTCCGACACGATGAAGTTGTACTTCTTTTCGCCCGAGGTCAACGAGGCGTTGACGCGGGTGTAGAAATCCGGCCACGGAATGAAGTCGACATCGAGCTTCACGGTATTGCCAGACTTGGGCTTGTACTGCTCGTCGAAGAACTTTTTCATAATGCGGGTCGGGGGCCAATCCGGCACCGCCATCGTCAACGTCACTTCTTCGGCAGAGGCATAGGTCACGCCTCCCACCAGTAGCGTGGCAGCGAAGCTTGCGGCTGTCGCTAGCCCTTTCACTTTGGTCATCGCCGTCATTCGCGTTTCCTCCCTTGGTTAACCGGATTGCTTCTCGCCGTTCGCGTCAGGTCATTGCCTGGCCGCTCACGGCGCGGAAGACGTGGATTTTCCTGTTATCGATGGCGATCGATGCCGAATCGCCGGTCCTGATGCTGGCGGCGATCGCTTCCGGCAGCACCATGCGCAACATCTCGCCGCCGGCCTCGACCGAGACGATCGTGATGTCGCCGAGCGGTTCGACCAGATGCACCTTCGAGGCAACCCCGGCTTCGCCCTTGGCGGCGAGCCGAATGTCGCTCGGGCGAATGCCGATCAGCGCGGCCTCGCCGGCATCGGCAGTCTTTGGCGCCGTCGCCGGAACCAGTGTCCCGAGCGGCGTGTCGAAAGACCTGGTGTCGGCGCGCACCGAGGCCGTGAACAGATTCATGTGCGGCGAGCCGATCTTGCTGGCGACATAGGTATGGATCGGCTGCTCGTAAAGCTCGTCCGGCGTGCCGATCTGKACGATGCCGCCATCGCGCATGACGGCGATCGTCTCGCCCATCGAGAGAGCCTCGAGCTCGTCGGGCGTGGCATAGATCACGGTCATGCCGAACTGGCGGTGCAGCCGCTTCAGCTCGGCGCGCGTCTCGTGCCGAAGCTTGGCGTCGAGATTGGTGAGCGGCTCATCGAGGAGAAGAATCTTTGGCCGGCGGATCAGGGAGCGGCCGAGCGCGACGCGCTGCTGCTCTCCGCCGGACAGGGTTGCCGGCTTGGCCTTCAGGCGGTGTGTCAGCTTCAGGATCTCGGCGGTCTCTTTCACCCGCTTGTCGATCTCGGCGCGCGCGACTTTCTCCTCGCGCAGCGGATAGGCGAGATTGTCGTAGACCGTGAGGTGGGGGTAAAGCGCGAAAGACTGGAAGACCATCGAGATGCCGCGGCCGGCGATCGGCGCATGGGTCATGTCGCGGCCGCCGATCTCAAGCGTGCCGGAGTCGGCCTGGACGAGGCCGGCGATAGTGCGCAGCGTCGTCGTCTTGCCAACCGAGCTCGGCCCGAAGAGTACGAAGAAGCGGCCTTCGTCGACGGCGAAGCTCAGGTCGTTGATGGCGCGCACGGATCCATAGGCTTTGCTGAGCCCATCGAGGCGCAGCGCAATCCCCTTGCCGGCACTGGCGCGAGGCGACGTCTGCGTCACGATGTGCCACCTCGTGCGGACGGAACACGCGCCATCCGTGTGATCCTCCTCGCCCTGCCGAAATGGACTGCGGCTGTCATTCCCGATCCGCCTTTTCTTTCCTAATCTGGTATTACCAATTTAAGATGCTCGTCAAGCGCTTTCTTAAAATTTGCCGTCACCGAAATAAGCTGAAAACGTCCGCTATATGTTGGTATTTCCTTCATTTTTGGCAATTCTCCACCTTCATCCCGTTCGCAAAACGCCAATCCCCAAAATCACTGAAATCGCCGACCTTCAAATCTGGTCGAACCAGATTCGCTCCGAGCTACCGCGGCGACCGCCCCGGATTGCCCTCGACGACCCCCCAATCCGGTCCGCGTCGGGAGAAAGTCTCATATCCTGCATCCGCCTTGGTCCAGCCCTCCTCCATGCCCAACTCACGCCGCCACCACCCCTGGTCAGGATGGCGTCCGGAGTCGCGCCTGGCGCACCAGCGCTGAGGCCGCCCACCGGGCGACGGCCAGGGTCTTGCCGCTGTCCAGGCCCCAGATGTCCTTCAGCACAATCAGCAGTTCGACGCCGAAAATCAGCGACAGCGCCTGCGCCAGGCGCTCGAATTCGCGCGGCGGCAGCTCGCCCCTCAGTGGCGCAAGCGCATCCTCCAGCAGGTCCATGCGATGGCCACGGGTGAAGGGTGGCTCGCCGCCCAGCGTGCCTGCCTGCTCGCGCGCCCATTGGTCCAGCGACAATTTCAGGGCTGCCTTGAACGTTGCCTCGAAGGCCTCGATGCGCGGCATCGCGCTGTCTATCAACTCCGCCACGCGGCGTTCGGCATCGGACGAATCGGATCGCCACTCGAGTATCGGGCCTAGCCCTTCGTCGACCACCGCGTGGACCAGCGCCGCCTGGCTCGGGAAATAGCGATAGGCGGTGGCGCGGGAAACTTCTGCCGCTTCGGCAACCTCGCTGACCGACGGCGTGACGCCCGCCTGCATCAGCCTTGTCGCCGTCTCCAGGATAAGCCGTTTCGTGCGCGCGCGAGGCCCACGCTCCAGCGCCTGGCCGCTACCCCGCTCGGCGTCTTCGCCTGCTGTCGATTGTTGACGTGAGACATCCATGTCAATACGATACGCGCGTCTCAAAAATTTGCAATGACCTTCGCATCGTCGAGCGGCCGGGCAATGAGCGGTGGGGCGCAGCATTGCGCCGGCCTGGATTGGGGAACGCAATGAAGCGCATCTATGTGGTGGGCACGGCTGACACCAAGGGCGAGGAACTCGCCTTCCTGGCGGATGCGATAGCCGCCACGGGCGCCGCCGTTTCGCGCGTCGATGTCGGGACGCGCGACCCAACCGTCGCGGTGGACATCCCAGCGAAAGACATTGCCGGCCATCACCCCGGCGGTCGTGACGCCGTGCTCGGCGGCAATGACCGTGGCGCCGCGGTCGCCGCCATGGGCATCGCCTTCGCCCGCTTTGTCCAATCGCGAAACGACATCGCCGCCATGATCGGCATTGGCGGCGGCGGCGGCACCTCGATCATCACCTCTGGCATGCGTGCCCTACCGCTCGGCCTGCCCAAGATCATGGTCTCGACGCTCGCTTCCGGCGACACCGCGCCCTATGTCGATGTCTCCGACATCGTCATGATGCCATCGGTGACCGACATGGCCGGGCTGAACCGGATTTCCCGTGTCGTCCTGCACAACGCCGCCCTGGCCATATCAGGCATGGCGGCCAGGCCGGCGCCGCCGGCCGATGGCAAACCGTCGATCGGCCTCACCATGTTCGGCGTTACCACCCCTTGCGTGACCGCCATCGCCGACCAGCTTCGCTCGACCTATGACTGCATGGTCTTCCACGCCACCGGCACCGGCGGCCGCAGCATGGAGAAGCTGGCCGACAGCGGCCTGTTGTCGGGGGTCATCGACATCACCACGACGGAGGTCTGCGACCTGCTGTTCGGCGGCGTGCTGCCGGCGACCGAGGATCGTTTCGGTGCGATCGCCCGCACCGGGCTGCCCTATGTCGGCTCGGTCGGCGCGCTCGACATGGTCAACTTCTGGGCGCCGTCGACGATCCCGGAACATTATCGCGGACGGTTGGTGTACGAACACAATCCGAACGTCACGCTGATGCGCACCACGGCGCAGGAGTGCCGCGCAATCGGCGAATGGATCGGCACCAGGCTCGCCCTCTGCGAGGGGCCGGTGCATGTCCTCATTCCGGAAAAAGGTGTCTCGGCGCTCGACATCGAAGGCGGTGCTTTCTTCGATCCAGAGGCCGACGCCGTTCTGTTCGAAGCCGTCGAGCGCACCATCCAGCCGAACGACATGCGCCGCGTCACGCGCCTGCCGCTGCACATCAACGACCCCGAATTCGCCGAGGCCGCGGTTGCGGCCTTTCTCGACATCGCCAGACAGTGAGATCCAGGACATGCCCGCCATACCGCGCAAGGACATACTGAAGAAGTTCAGGGCAATGATCGAAAAGGGCGTGCTGATCGTCGGCGGCGGCGCCGGCACCGGCCTGTCGGCCAAGGCCGAGGAGGCCGGCGGCATCGACCTCATCATCATCTACAATTCCGGCCGCTACCGCATGGCCGGGCGTGGCTCGGCC
>NZ_JBFULQ010000495.1:0-4070 GCF_054049815.1 Mesorhizobium sp. P5_C1
GGATGGAACAGGCTCCAGGGATTTAGAGAAGGCGGTCGCGGCGACGTGGCCGCCTTCTTCATTTCGGCGCAAAGATCGCCGATCGATGGCCGATGCGGCTAACTCGTCTCTGTGCCATTTACGCGTGCATGATTGCCACAGCGCCGGCCCTTGCTGGCGAGAAAGTCGATCTGGTGCGTGTCGACAAGTCGGACCGGCGATTGGAGTTGATTGGCGGCGGCAAGGTCCTGCGAAGCTACAGCATCGCGCTCGGCGGCGATCCGCTTGGGCACAAGCACCAGGAGGGCGATCAACGCACACCGGAAGGGCGCTATGTCCTCGACTGGCGCAACCCGAACAGCATCGCCCACAAGTCGATCCATATCTCCTATCCCAATGCCGACGATCTGGCCGCCGCGAAGGTACGCCATGTCGATGCGGGAGGCATGATCATGATCCACGGCCAGCCAAACGGTTTCGGCTGGTGGGGCTGGCTGCTTCAATTGGTCGACTGGACCGACGGCTGCATTGCGGTTACGGACTCCGACATGGACGAAATCTGGGCAATGGTGGCCGATGGGACGCCGATCGAGATCGAGCGGTAAGCAATGAGCGACGACAAGGCGATCTGGCCGCCCATCGATCCAATCTCGGCCGGCTTGCACGGCCGCTGCCCCCGCTGCGGCGAGGGGCAGCTGTTTTCCGGCTTCCTCACCGTTGGCAAGCGCTGCACCAATTGCGGCCTCGACTATTCCTACGCCGATGCCGGCGACGGACCGGCGGTCTTCGTCATCCTGATCATCGGTTTCATCATCGTCGGCCTGGCGCTCTGGGTCGAAGTGACGCTCAGCCCGCCGCTCTGGCTGCATCTGCTGCTCTGGATTCCGCTGGCTGTTGCGCTGTGCCTGACGGCGCTTCGGCTGATCAAGGGCGTGCTGCTCACACTGCAATACCGCAACAAGGCGGCCGAGGGCCGGCTGGATCGCGGCGAATGAGCGAGGCATCCGTTAGAGTTGGCGGCCGCTCGCGGCCAAGGACGGCGTTGCTGCTTGGCCTTGGCCTGGTGCTGTTTTTGATCCTGCTGGCGCTCGGCACCTGGCAGGTCCAGCGTCTGCACTGGAAGGAAGGTCTGCTGCAGACCATCGATCAGCGTACGCACTCGGCGCCGCAGCCGCTCGCCGAGGTCGAAAGGGAATTCGCCTCGACCGGGGACGTCGACTATACGCCGGTGACCGTCAGCGGCACCTTCCTGCATTCCGGCGAACGGCATTTCTATGCCACCTGGGAAGGCGACGCCGGCTTCAATGTCTACACGCCGCTGGCCCTCGACGATGGCCGCTTCGTGCTGATCAATCGCGGCTTTGTACCCTACGATCTCAAGGATGCCGGCAAGCGCGCCAAGGGGCAGGTGACGGGCAAGGTGACGGTCACCGGCCTCGCCCGCAATCCGCTGCCGGCAAAGCCGTCGATGATGCTTCCCGACAACGACGTGGCGAAGAACATCTTCTACTGGAAGGACCGCGACGCGATGGCGGCGAGCGCCGGGCTGCCGGCGGGCGCCACGCTGGTGCCGATCTTCATCGACGCCGACAAGACGCCGAATCCGGGCGGCTTGCCGGTCGGCGGCGTCACCATCATCGACCTGCCGAACAGCCATCTGCAATATGCGATGACCTGGTATGGCCTCGCCGCCGCACTCGCCGCCGTGCTCATCCTGCGGCTTCGCCGCCCCTTGAAAGAGGAATGAAGGCGACCGCCGCCCCCTTGCACTTGACAGGGCAGGGGTAGGCACCTCATTTCGGCTTTGATCAACCGGCCAGGATTTAATGCTTCAGACAACCACCAAGCCCCCCCTGACGATCCGGCTCTGCCAGCCGCGCGGCTTTTGCGCCGGCGTCGACCGCGCCATCCAGATCGTCGTCCTGGCGCTGAAGAAATATGGCGCGCCGGTCTATGTCCGTCATGAGATTGTGCACAATCGTTACGTCGTCGAGGGACTGCAAAGCCTTGGCGCTGTCTTCATCGAAGAACTCTCCGAGATTCCCGCCGAACATCGGCAGTCGCCGGTCGTGTTCTCGGCCCACGGCGTGCCGAAATCGGTGCCGGCTGACGCGCAGGCCCGCAACCTCTTCTATCTCGACGCCACGTGCCCGCTGGTCTCGAAGGTCCACAAGCAGGCGATGCGCCACCAGCGGCTTGGCCGCCATGTGCTGCTGATCGGTCATGCCGGACACCCGGAGGTGATCGGCACCATGGGCCAGCTGCCGGACGGCGCGGTGACGCTGATCGAGACCGAGGCCGATGCCGCGAAGCTTTCGCCTGCCGATCCGCAGGCGCTTGGCTTCGTTACCCAGACCACGCTGTCGGTCGAAGACACCGCCGGCATCATCCGCGCCTTGCAGGATCGTTTTCCGCAATTGCATGCCCCGGCGGCGGAATCGATCTGCTATGCCACCACCAACCGCCAGGAGGCGGTCAAGGAGACCGCGGCCGGCGCTGATCTTTACCTGATCGTCGGCGCACCCAATTCCTCCAATTCGCGACGCCTAGTCGAAGTGGCGGAGCGTGCCGGCGCCTCGATGTCGCTTCTCGTGCAGCGCGCCGCCGAGATTCCGTGGAATGACATCGCCGGCATCTCGACGCTTGGCCTGTCGGCTGGAGCGTCGGCGCCGGAGATCATCGTCGACGAGATCATCGACGCGTTCCGCCAGCGCTTCGACGTCACGATCGACCTGGCCGTCACGGCCACGGAAACGGAGGATTTTCCGGTCATGCGGGTACTGCGCGATGTCGAACTGACGCGAGCCGACATGGCTTTCGTCAATGGAGCCGCGTAAGGCACATGGCGGTCTATACCGACGTTGCCGAAGGCGAACTCGGCGCATTCCTGAAGCAATATCCGGTCGGCGATCTCCTGTCTTACAAGGGCATCGCCGAAGGCACCGAGAACTCGAACTTCCTGCTGCACACCTCCAGCGGCTCGTACATCCTGACGCTCTATGAAAAGCGCGTCGAGAAGGCGGATCTGCCGTTTTTCCTCGGGTTGATGGGCCATCTCGCCAAAAAAGGCGTTTCCTGCCCGCTGCCGGTGACCGCGCATGACGGCAGCGTCATCGGCACGCTCGCCGGCCGGCCGGCGGTCATCATCACGTTCCTCGAAGGGCTTTCGCTGCGGCGGCCGACATCGACGCACTGCGGCGAGGTCGGCAAGGCCCTGGCCGCCTTGCATCTGGCCGGAGCCGACTTTTCGATGACGCGTCAGAACGCGCTCGCCATCGACGGCTGGCGCAAGCTTTGGAATGCCGCCCGTGACCGCGCCGACGAGGTTGAGCCGGGTCTGGCTGCCGAGGTCGATGCCGACTTCGCCGACTTCGAGCGGAACTGGCCGACGGACCTTCCCCAAGGCATCATCCATGCCGATCTTTTCCCGGACAATGTCTTCTTTCTCGGCGAGAAGCTTTCCGGCCTGATCGACTTCTATTTCGCCTGCGACGACCTCTACGCCTACGATGTCGCCACCTGCCTCAACGCCTGGTGCTTCGAGAAGGATTTTTCCTTCAACCTGACCAAGGGCAAGGCATTGCTGGCCGGCTATCAGAGCGTGCGTCCCCTGAGCGACCAGGAAAAGGCGGCGCTGCCGATGCTGGCGCGCGGCTCGGCGCTACGCTTCATGCTGACCCGGCTCTACGACTGGTTGACCGTTCCCAATGGCGGGCTGGTGATGAAACGCGATCCGACCGAATATATCCGCAGGATGCGATTCCATCGGGCGATCAGGTCTCCTTCGGAATATGGATTGGCCTGATATGGGGTATCATGAGCAAACACGTTGAGATCTTCACCGACGGCGCCTGTTCGGGCAATCCCGGCCCTGGCGGCTGGGGCGCGATCCTGCGCTTCAACGGCACCACCAGGGAGCTTTCCGGCGGCGAGGCGGAGACCACCAACAACCGCATGGAGCTTCTCGCCGCCATCTCGGCGCTGAATGCGTTGAAGGAACCCTGCACGGTCGACCTTCACACCGACAGCAAATATGTCATGGACGGCATTTCCAAGTGGATCCACGGCTGGAAGAAGAACGGCTGGAAGAC
>NZ_JBFULQ010000496.1:0-4064 GCF_054049815.1 Mesorhizobium sp. P5_C1
ACGTGAGGTTGACCGGGCAACGGCCGAAAAAATCACTGCGGTGTTGCCTGCTGCGTTCGCGCCTTTCGTAGAGGATGGTGAGGCTCGCTTCAACGCCGCCTGCTGGCTGGTGAAGGCGCTGGCTTGAAGGGGCATCGATCTATCGGAAAAACCGATATCGCCTTTCTGATAAATGAATTTGCGAAACCGGAATTTTCAAAGCACTTTCGGTCCAGGGACCAAAGTCGCCACCAGAGCGACATCAAGTCCAACGCACGAACTGACAGTTTTTCAGTCCGCGCGTGACCCCTAGCGAAGACCGAAACCGGCTTTCGGGGTCAGGCGCCAAAATGGGAGATCGATGATGAATTCATTCCTGAAGTCATGCACTGCTTTGACGGTCGCGCTGACCTTCTCCGGTCAGGCCGTCGCCCAGGTCAAGGAAATTGGCAAGGGCGAAGGTCAGGTCAACATCGTTGCCTGGCCGGGCTACATCGAACGCGGCGAAACCGACAAGGGTTATGACTGGGTGACCTCCTTCGAGAAGGAAACCGGCTGCAAGGTCAACGTCAAGACCGCCAACACCTCCGACGAGATGGTCTCGCTGATGAACGAGGGCGGCTTCGACCTCGTCACCGCATCGGGCGATGCATCGCTGCGCCTCGTTGCCGGCAAGCGCGTGCAGCCGATCAACACCGATCTCATTCCGAGCTGGAAGACTGTCGACGAACGACTGAAGGACGCCCCTTGGTTCACCGYCGGCGGCGTCCACTATGGCGTTCCCTATCAGTGGGGTCCGAACGTCCTGATGTACAACACCGAGGTGTTCAAGGAAGCTCCCAAGAGCTGGAACATCGTCTTCGAGGAAATGAAGCTGCCGGACGGCAAGTCCAACAAGGGCCGCGTCCAGGCCTATGACGGGCCGATCCATATCGCCGACGCCGCCAACTATCTGATGTTCCACAAGCCGGAACTCGGCATCAAGGATCCCTACGAGCTGAACGAGGACCAGTACAAGGCGGCGCTCGAACTGCTGCGCGTCCAGCGCACGCTGGTCGGCCGCTACTGGCATGACGCCGCCATCCAGGTCGACGATTTCCAGAACGAAGGCGTCGTTGCTTCCGGCTCGTGGCCTTATCAGGTCAATGCGCTGGTCGCCGCCAAGAAACCGGTCGCGTCGACCGTGCCGGAAGAAGGCGTCACCGGCTGGGCCGACACCACCATGATGGAGGCCGACTCCGCCAATCCGAACTGCGCCTATATGTGGATGGAACATTCCTTGTCGCCGAAAGTGCAGGGCGATGTCTCGGCCTGGTTCGGTTCGCTGCCGGTGGTGCCTGCAGCCTGCAAGGGCAACGAGCTGTTGACCGACGAAGGCTGCAAGACCAACGGCTACGACAATTTCGACAAGATCAAGTTCTGGAAGACGCCGGTGTCGAAATGCGCCACCGAGAACGACCAGTGCGTGCCCTATTACCGCTGGGTGTCGGACTATATCGGCGTCATCGGCGGGAGGTGATTTCGCCTCTTTGCTGAGCTCGGCGCTGCCCCTCACCCTTACCCTCTCCCCGTGAAGAACGGGGAGAGGGGGTCGCCAGCGTAGGGGCGCTTTCTTCTCCCCGTCACTATACGGGGAGAAGGTGCCGGCAGGCGGATGAGGGGCAGCGCAGCCGCTTGATTTTGATGAGCCTGACAGATCAGGACAACCCATGACCACCGCCGTTTCCTTTCAGAAAGCCTCGCGCCATTTCGGCAGCGTTCGCGCTGTCGATGCGGTCGATCTCGATATCGCACCGGGCGAGTTCTTCGCCATGCTCGGGCCGTCCGGTTCCGGCAAGACCACGTGCCTGCGCCTCATCGCCGGCTTCGAGCAGCCGACCTCGGGCTCGATCTCGATCTTCGGCGAACGCGCCGAGGGTGTGCCGCCCTATCGCCGCAACGTCAACACCGTGTTCCAGGACTACGCGCTATTCCCGCATCTGAGCGTGCTCGACAATGTTGCCTATGGCCTCATGGTCAAGGGCATCGGCAAGGCGGAACGGCACAAGGCGGCGGAAGAGGCGCTGTCGCTGGTGCGGCTGCCAGGCTATGGCGCCCGCCGCCCCGGCCAGCTTTCCGGCGGCCAGCGTCAGCGCGTCGCGCTTGCCCGTGCGCTGGTCAACCAGCCCAAGGTGCTGCTGCTCGACGAGCCGCTCGGCGCCCTCGACCTCAAGCTGCGCGAGAACATGCAGGAGGAGCTGAAGTCGCTGCAGAAAGTGCTCGGCATCACCTTCGTCTTCGTCACTCACGACCAGGGCGAGGCGCTGTCGATGGCCGACCGCGTCGCCGTCTTCAATGACGGCAAGATCATGCAGATCGGCACGCCGGAGGATATCTACCAGCGGCCGAAGACCCGCTTTGTCGCCGATTTCGTCGGTTCCTCCAACGTGCTGCCGCCGGATTTCGTCCAGCGCTATTGCGGCCAGCATCGCTGGGGCAGCCTGCGGCCTGAATCCATTCGCGTCGGCCGCACTGCAAGTGGCGAAGGCGTTTCCGCTCGCCTTGTCTCGACCAACTATCTCGGCGCCACGACAAAACTCGCGCTCGATGCCGACGGATTGAAGCTGCATGCGATCGTGCCGGCCGGCAACCCGCTGCCCGTGGAAGGCGAGGCGGTCGTGCTCACCTTCAACCGCGAGCACCTGCACCTGATGGACGAGCCCGTATGAGCCTCGACGCCGCCATCCCGCGCGCCACGGCGCCCGCCATCCTGCCGGGCAGCGGTGGCTTGCGCGGCGCGCTATCGGATCTTTTCTGGCGCAGACCCAAGGTTCTGCTGCTCCTCATGCTGCTGCCGCCGGTTCTGTGGCTCGGCATCGTCTATATAGGCTCGCTGTTCGCGCTGCTGGCGCAGAGCTTTTTCTCCATCGACGAGTTTTCCGGCCTCATCAACCGCCAGTTCACTTTGAAGACTTATGGCGACCTGTTCCAGGCTGCCAATCTCGACATCATCCTGCGCACGGTGACGATGGCGGCTCTGGTCACGCTGGCCTCGGCGATCATCGCCTTTCCGATCGCCTACTACGCGGCGCGCTATGCCCGTGGCCGCTGGAAGGCGCTGTTCTATCTCGGCATCATGCTGCCGCTATGGTCGAGCTATCTGGTCAAGATCTACGCCTGGAAGCTGATCCTGGCCAAGGAAGGCATCCTCACCTGGCTGTTCGGCAAGCTGCATCTGCAATGGCTGATTGACGCCTGGCTGTCGCTGCCGGTCGTCGGCGGGAATTCGCTGTCGGTGTCGTTCACCGGCACGTTCATCGTCTTCGTCTATGTCTGGCTGCCGTTCATGATCCTGCCGGTGCAGGCGGCGCTCGAGCGCGTGCCGGGCAATCTGGTCGAGGCTTCGTCCGATTTGGGGGCTTCGCCGGGACAGACCTTTCGCAATGTGCTGTTCCCACTGGCGCTGCCGGGCATCGTCGCCGGTTCGATCTTCACCTTCTCGCTGACGCTCGGCGATTACATCATCCCGCAGATCATCGGCACCTCGCGGCTGTTCATCGGCCAGGCGGTCTATTCCCAGCAAGGCACCGCCGGCAACATCCCGCTCGCCGCAGCCTTCACAGTCGTGCCGATCGTCATCATGGGCTTCTACCTCTGGGGCGCCAAGCGCATGGGGGCCTTCGATGCGCTCTGATGGTTCTCAGTCGGCTCCGCTCGGCCTGAAGATCGCCGCCGCCTGCGGTCTGCTGTTCCTGCATCTGCCGATCCTGTTGATCTTCATCTACGCTTTCACGACGGAGGAAAAGAGCTTTGTCTGGCCGCCGCCCGGCCTGACCACGCAATGGTTCGCCGTCACCTGGAACCGGCCCGACGTCTGGCAGGCGCTGTCGCTGTCCGTCAGGGTTGCCGCGATCTCGACGGCGATCGCGCTGGTCCTCGGCACGCTCTGTTCGGCGGCGGTGTCACGGACAAAATTCTTCGGCCGCGAGACCATCTCGCTGCTGGTCATCCTGCCGATCGCACTGCCCGGCATCATCACCGGCATCGCGCTGCGCTCGGCCTTTTCGCTGGCCGACATTCCATTCTCGTTCTGGACGATCGTGCTG
>NZ_JBFULQ010000497.1:0-4062 GCF_054049815.1 Mesorhizobium sp. P5_C1
GGGCAGGGACCATGCTTTGGGCGGTAATCTTCGCCGCTCGAGCGTTGAGTTGGTCCCGGTATGTCGGCTTGTTCAAGCGGATCAGAACGACGCGTTTTGCCAGATACGATACTTGGTTCTACAGTCCGCTTTGCCTGGTGCTGGGGCGGGGGTTTTTCTACCTGGGGCTGATGGACACCGCGCCATGATCGAGCAGCCGCCGTTCGCCAAGCGGCCAAATCCGGTCTAGAATAGGAAATCGGCTTCGTGTATGGAGCCGCGATCCCCACATGGGGTGGATCGGCGGGCGACGGCGCTCGCTTTGTTGTTTGAAGCAATTCCGGACGGAAACCGTTTCACGCTTTTCCTGGAATTGCTCGGAAAGAGCTTTGGGTGCAGCGATGASGAAATGGTCGCCGAATTCGTGGAGAGCGATGCCGATCAAGCAGGTTCCTGCCTATCCGGACCTTGCCGCGCTGAAGAACACGGAAGCCCAGCTCGCCACCTTTCCGCCGCTGGTTTTTGCAGGTGAGGCGCGCAAGCTGAAGAAGCAGTTGGCGGCTGTTGCTGCCGGTGATGCATTCCTTCTCCAGGGCGGCKATTGCGCCGAGAGTTTTGCCGAACATGGCGCGGACAATATCCGCGACTTCTTCCGCGTCTTCCTGCAGATGTCGGTGGTGTTGACCTTCGCCGGCGCGCAGCCGGTGGTCAAGGTCGGCCGGGTTGCCGGCCAGTTCGCCAAGCCGCGCTCGTCCGACAACGAGACCAAGGGCGATGTGACGCTGCCTAGCTATCGCGGCGACATCATCAACGGCATCGAGTTCGACGCCAAGTCGCGCATTCCAGATCCTGCCCGCCAGGAGATGGCATACCGCCAGTCGGCGGCGACGCTCAACCTTCTGCGCGCCTTCGCGCAGGGTGGCTATGCCAGCCTGGAGAACGTGCATAGCTGGATGCTCGGCTTCGTGTCCGACAGCCCGCAAGGCGAGAAGTACGGTGAACTCGCCAACCGCATCACCGAGACGATGGACTTCATGAAGGCCGTCGGCATCACCTCGGAAACCAACTATGCATTGCGCGAGACGGATTTCTACACCAGCCACGAGGCGCTTCTGCTCGGYTAYGAGGAGGCSMTGACSCGCRYSGATTCGACCWCCGGCGASTGGTACGMCACSTCSGGTCACATGMTCTGGATCGGTGATCGGACGCGCCAGCCCGACCATGCGCATGTCGAATATTGCCGCGGCATCAAGAACCCGCTTGGCCTGAAGTGCGGCCCCTCGCTGACGCCGGATGGGTTGCTGGAACTGATCGACCTGCTCAACCCCGAAAACGAACCCGGCCGGCTGACGCTGATCGCGCGCTTCGGCTCGGACAAGGTCGCCGACCATCTGCCGAAGCTGGTGCGTGCGGTGCAGAAGGAAGGCCTTAGCGTGGTGTGGTCGTCGGACCCGATGCATGGCAACACGATCGAGGCCGCCGGCTACAAGACGCGGCCGTTCGACCGCATCCTGAAGGAGGTGCAGACCTTCTTCGAGGTGCATCGCGCCGAAGGCACGCATCCTGGCGGCATCCACGTCGAAATGACTGGCAAAAACGTCACCGAATGCACTGGTGGCGCGCGCGCCATCACCGCCGAGGAATTGCAGGATCGCTACCACACGCATTGCGATCCACGTCTCAACGCCGACCAGGCCATCGAACTGGCCTTCCTGGTCTCTGACCTGTTGAAGAAGAGCCACCCGGTGCAGCACAAGCAGGCCGTTAACGGCTAAGCTTGATCTCGGCCTGAACGTTGACGGAAAAAAGCGCTGGAGAAATCCGGCGCTTTTCTTTTTCAGCGTCCGCGTCCCCAGCGCAGGCCGGCGAGTCCGGGCCGAGGCGGATGGGGCGCTTAGTCCTTCTTGTAGAGCAGCCAGCTCTTGCCGGCGCGGCCGGCCATCGTCGAATGCCTGGTGACGCGGTTGCGGCCGCTGACCTTGGAGCGATACAGCGCCCGGTCGGCCTTGGTGTAGAGATCCTCCGGCCCCTCGGCTTCGGATGCCATGCAAATGCCCATCGAGACGGTGACGGTGCCGTAGTTCGTGCCGGTCTGGCTGCTGGTGAACGGCGTCTGCTCGATCAGGGCGCGAATGCGCTCGGCGACCTCGTAGGTTGCGTCCTCGCTGGCGCCCTCGATGATCAGCGCGAACTCCTCGCCGCCAGTTCGGGCGACGAACATGTCACCGCGAATGCTGGTCTGGAAGATGTCGGCGATGATCTGGATGATCTTGTCGCCGACCGGGTGGCCGTAGCGATCGTTGATGTCCTTGAAGCGATCGATGTCGGCAAGGATCAGGGCGTTGAACAGGATACCCTTGTTGCTGTTGTAGATCCTGGTGATTTCCTTGTCGAATGCGCGGCGATTCCAGATATGGGTCAACGGATCGGTGTCGGCCAGCCGCTTGTATTCCTCGAGCTTCGACTTGACGCTCTCGAGTTCGGCCGTCTTGTCGCTGAGCGTCGAGGCCACCTGCCGGCCGTGGTCGATCGTCGAATTGGTGGCAATCGTCATGGCGTTGGCGATCTTCTGCAAAAGATCCTGGGAGAGAAGGCTGCGGTTGCTCAGTCCGCTCGATGTCTCGTCGAGGATCCTGCCGTATTTCTCGATATGGCTGCGCTCGCTCCTCAACAGCGAAGCGACCTCCTCGAGCTCCCTGGCAATGACTTCCCTGGCATGCTCGACGATGCCGGGGCCATGGTTGTGGGCAAAGAAGGCGCGGCCGATCTGGTCCAGTTCATCCTGTGTCGGCCGGTTGCTCAGCGAAACGACGGCGAGGCTGAGTTCGCGATTGGTGCCGCTCAGTGCCTCGTAGAAAATTTCGTAGTTGCGGGGAAGGCCGAGCACGCCCAACTGGCGCATTGTGGCGACGACAGTGGCCGCGATATCGGTGCTTCGTTCGGTTGGGACAGCTGCCGCCTGCATGTTCTGATCACTCTTCCCCTTGGATCCCGCCGCAGAACTTTGGGGGTTCCATTTGTCGCCAACCGGGGAAGACTACCCGATAACCCAGAACAACTTGCGAACAGACGCGTCCCCACCTGCGACATTCGCTCGCCATGACCATAAATGCGGGAGCGCTAAAGTTTCCTTAATTCGCTGAGGTTCCACGGTTTTTCTATCTCTTGTGTGCTGTGGAGGCTGCAATTTGCGCACCAACAATCCGGGATGAACGCCAGTTTGGTGGGTTTGAATGCGAAATTCGCGCATAACGCGCTGCAAAAAGTGAAACTGGATTCGGCTTCGCCACACCAGCAAATGTCGCATTTGCTTGCGTATGGCTGCCACAAAGCTGGAATCCTGACGACGAAGCCATGCCAGGCACAGGTTCTTCAAGGAGGGGCGAAATGAGTGACAGTCACGGCGGATCGTGTCTGTGCGGAGCGGTTCGCTTCAGAACCCGCGGAGCGCTGCGTGGCGTCGTCTATTGTCATTGTTCGCAATGCAGGAAGCAGAGCGGACATTTCTACGCCGCGACCAATGTTGCAGACGCCGACATTGTGATCGAGGGCGGCGAAAGCATCACCTGGTACGAAGCGTCTTCCTTCGCCAGGCGCGGTTTTTGCAAGGCATGCGGGTCTCTGCTGTTCTGGAAGCCGCGGGACCAGGGCTACGTTTCGGTCATGGCGGGATCGTTCGACGTGCCGACGGGCCTTGAGGGCGAATGCCACATCTTCGTCGGCGACAAGGGCGACTATTATTCGATCGACGACGGGCTGCCGCAGTTTGAAAAGTCGACGCCGTCCATACCGGTCGCTGAATGAATCTTGGACAAATCGCCTTATTCCATTGATCTGGCCAGCCATTGCATTATCCCGTGCCGGTGATTCGCAAAGGGGTTTGGCATGCAGCGGCTGATCGACGCTTTTTTCAATTCAGTGCGGGCGTTTCGCAAGCTGGCCGTCAGCGAGAAGGCTTTCCAGCAGGAGCTGATGCTGCTCGCGCTCGCCTTGCCGCTCGGCTGGTTCGTTTCGATCTCGTGGCGTGGCTATGCCTTGCTGATCGGAGCGGTGCTGCTTCTCATCATGGTCGAAGTGCTGAAC
>NZ_JBFULQ010000498.1:0-4055 GCF_054049815.1 Mesorhizobium sp. P5_C1
GAGTTGCACGCGGTCGAAGGCGTGGACGATGTGCCGGCCGATGCGTCCGTCTACGTGCCCGCCATTATCGACCTGGCCGGGGACCCGATGTGGATCACGCTCGCGCCCGATGCCGGCGCCGCAACGAAGGGTCGCGTGATCCCGCGCCCGGCGGAACTCGATCAAGCCGACGTTTCGCCCCAGATCGAAATCCTGTCCGACGTCATGCTTAGCGCCAGCGAAAAATTCATGACGACGATACCGTCGACGCAGGAGGATTTTGCCTTCTTCCAGGCGCAGCGAAAGACCACTGCCGCGCCAACCGGCGATCTGCAGAACGATCTCGAGCCATCGCCCGCGGCGGGGGAACCCGCGCCAGCTTCGGACCAGAAGGTGGATGCCGACGATCCCGAAGCCGGCTGGGGTGAAACGATCGATGCGGGCGACGCCGCCCTTCCCGCATTCCAGAAGACCCAGATCGAAAACAACACCAGCGTGGCAGTCGTCACCAATGAGTATCAGCGGTTCGAGGCGACCGAGGACACGTTCGTGAAGATCCTCAACGACCGCAGCCTGGACAGCGTTGCGCTCGATGCACATTTCTCGGCCGACGATGCCAAGCTCGCAGGCGAGGCATTGAAGGCGCTTTTCAACCGGGACGGTCTGGAACCGGGTTATGTCGTTGCCATGCGCGGTTTCAGGCCGACGCGCGAGACGACCACGATGTCCCTCATGCAGGTTTCGATCTATGCCAAGAACGTGTTTGTCGGCACGCTGACGCGCAATGCCGCGGGCGCGTTCGTGTCTGGCGTCGATCCCTGGGTCCGCGAGGATCTGTTCAACTATTCGGGCGCACAGGCGGAAGGCACGCACAAAAGGCAGTACCGTCTGCTTGACGCGATCTACTCGACAGCAGCCCGCAACAGTGTTCCGACCGGGGTGATCGGCGAAGCGATCATGTATCTCTCGAGAGGACAGGACCTGGACGCCTTTGCAAGCGAGGACCAGCGTCTTGTGCTGATCTATTCGCAGACGCCGCGCGGCAAGGAGGAAGGTGCCGGGCGAGTGCTGTATGTGGGCGTCCAGGGCACCGAAAAGAGCCTGGACTGCTTCGTCTTCCAGCAGAGCGACGGCCAGTTTGCGTGCGTTACGGGTGACGATCTGGTTCGTTCTCTGACTGTCACCAACGGCATGGTCACGCCAGTCAACGGGGTCATGACCTCCACCTTCGGGCCACGCAAGCACCCAATCCTCGGGACCGTTCGCATCCACAAGGGCGTCGACTGGGCGGCGCCCGTCGGCACGCCGATCGAAGCGGCCTTCGATGGCGAGATCACCTTCCAGGGCGACGGCGGCAGCTATGGCAATCTGGTGAAGATCTCGCATGGAAACGGGCGCGAGACGCGCTATGCGCATATGCAGAAATTTGCCATCGCGGCCGGTGTCGGCACCAAGGTGAAAGCCGGCGACATCATTGGCTACATCGGCACCACCGGCCTCTCGACCGGGCCTCACCTGCATTTCGAACTTTACCAGAATGGCGAGGCCATTGATCCCCTGGGCACGGTTACCGCGATTGCGTCGGACGATTCCGCCGTCGAAACGCTCACCGACCGTATCGTCCATGTCGAAAGTGGTGGCAGCGCTCGTGCCAAGAATCCAAATTCTTCAGCGACCGGCGCCGGCCAGTTCATCACCAAGACCTGGATCAGGATGATGAATACCTACCGCCCGGAACTGGCGCGCACGCTGTCGACCGCCGACCTGCTCGCTCTGCGCTACGACGCCACGATCTCGCGTGAGATGGTGCGCAATCTGGCGCGCGAAGGCGAGGCCTATCTTCGGGCGCGCGGTCACCAGATCACCGCCGGCCGGCTGTATCTCTGTCATTTCCTGGGCATGGAAGGCGCGCATCAGGTGCTGTCGGCGACGGGTTCGGCGCAGCTGAGCGCTGTGCTCGGATCGGCCGTCATCCAGGCCAACCCGTTCCTCACCGGCAAGACAGCCAGTTACGTGGTGGACTGGGCCGAAAGGAAAATGGGCCAAAGGCTGAGCCGCGTGGCCACCGACGCCGGCCCACAGACAACGACCACGGAGATCCGCCAGACATCGCCGGAGTTCGAAAAATACAAGCAGGCCATCACGGCCCTCATAAGCTCGGCACAGAATACGCTTTGAAGCCGCCCTCGCGGCACGTGCCGCTCAGGTATTCCCGCTGCCAAGTGATACCATAGACAAATTTTTTCGGGCCGTTTGTGAACCAGGACTGCGGTCAAGATCACATACGCCCAGGAGCCATTTTTTGGCAGAGGCGACTCAGTCGCTGACGAAACCTGGCATGTGCAGACATCAACAGCGTGCCCCGGTGGGCGGAGGGCTGATCCATGAAAGCGTTCGCCGTCAATCTGAGCGGAATTATCCTGCTTTTCCTTGCCGCATTCGGCGCCCAGGCTGCCGCCGGCGCCGAGGCTGCCGCGCCCAACGCCAAGCGCGTCGCGCTGGTGATCGGCAACAGCAATTATGTCCATGCGGTTACCTTGCCCAACCCCGCCAACGATGCCCATCTCATCGCATCGACGCTGCGCAATGCCGGGTTCGAGGTGATCGAAGGGGTCGACCAGGACAATCAAGGCATGCACAGCCTGATCAGCCGGTTTACCGAACAATCCTATGACGCGGACCTCGCGGTGATTTTCTATGCCGGTCACGGCATGCAGGTCGACGGCAAGAACTACCTGATACCGGTCGACGCCGACTTGACGTCGCCGGCCTATCTCAAGACCCGTACCATTCAGATCGACGACTTCATGGCAGCGTTGCCGCCCGACCCGGCGGTTGGCGTCATCATCCTCGATGCCTGCCGCGACAATCCGCTGGCAAGAACGCTGGCCGCCTCGATGCCGAAGAGTCGTTCCACTTCGTTGGGTACCGGTCTGGCGCCGGTCGAAGCAAAATCGGACGGCATCGGAACCGGCGGCCTCCTGATTGCCTATGCAACGGATCCCGGCGCCATCGCTTTCGACGGCAACGGGGCCGACAGTCCTTACTCGACGGCGCTCGCCAGGCATCTGACCGAACCCGGCGTCGAAATCCAGGGCGCGCTGACGCGCGTGCGCGGCGAAGTGACCGAAACCACGCAAGGTCGCCAGAGGCCCTGGCACAACGCATCGCTCGGACGCGAGGTCTTCCTGGGAAAACCCGTCGCGCCAGCGGCGCCTGCTGCAAATCCCGTGGCCGGCGCATCGAGCGCCGCGGCGACATCCGCTCCTGTCCCTGCTGCCAGTGATCCTCCTTCGTGGGAGGTCGAGCAACGCCTTTGGGACGAGGCTTCCAAGCGCAGTTCCATTCCGTTCTACGAGGCCTATCTCGACCAGTTTCCGAACGGTCGCTTCGCCACCGTGGCGCGGTTGAGCATCGACGAATTGAACGACCCGAAGGCCCAAAATCGGCAGGTCGCGGCACTCGATGCGGACCAGGCGAACGCCAGTTCCGGTTCTACCATGCGCACCTCGGTCGGCGTTCCGGACGCGATGGAGCAGACACCGGGCACCGAGTTGACGGAAAGTGCGATCGGCCTCGATCGCCAGGGGCGCATCGACCTGCAATTGCGCATCGAAGCGTTGGGCAATGAGCTTGGGCGCATCGACGGAAACATGGGCCCTCAGACGCGTCAGGCGATCGGCCTCTGGCAAGCGAAGAACGGTCTCCCGCAGACCAGCTATTTGACGCGCGAGCAACTTACGTTCCTCGTGATCCAGACAGATCCGATAATGGAAGGCGTGCGCGCCAGATACGCCGCCGATCAAGACCGTGCGGCGCAGCCGAAAAAGCAGATGGTGCAGAAGGTCAGCACGCCGAGGCCGGTGGCACAGAAATCTCGCAAACAACAGAAGGTTGTTCAGAAGCGGCGCAACCGTGAGACCGTAGCGCGAGAGGATTATCTTCCGCCGCGCCAGGACAACAACGACTTCCTCACCAAGGCGCTGATCTTCGGCACCGGTGTGGTCGTGGGCGGCGTGCTCAAGAACTGACAGCCGACATTCGAAGGACCGCCGTGGTTTTGGGCGGCTATTGCG
>NZ_JBFULQ010000499.1:0-4048 GCF_054049815.1 Mesorhizobium sp. P5_C1
CCAATCATGTCTCTTGCTTCCCATCTTGATGAGTTGCAGCGGAAACACGGCGACATCGAGCGCGAGATCGATGACGCGATGAACCATCCGTCGGTGGACGACCTCGAAATCGTGAATCTGAAGCGACGCAAGCTGGCACTCAAGGACGAGATTGAAAAACTGAGAGCACAACCGACCACGCATTGATGCCCTCCTGATATAGACGATCACGATCCACGGCCTTTTGCCGGCGGCAGCTGTCGCCGGTGTGGTGGATTCTGATTTCCAGCGCGGCGATCGCCCAGGCTGGACTTCCGTTCAGGTCAATTGTCGCTTCGGCCGTCGTCGGATGGATCGGTTGTTTTTGATCCCGGCGGCGGGCCAATTGCGGCCAGTGGCGACCTGTCGCCATTGACAAGCCATCTTTGCTCCTCCACCTCATGCCCGGACTTTAGCGCATCGGCCCGGGGCGTTTGTGCGTCCTAGCGGACGCATGGCGCTCCAGAGACAAAAGGCTGCCGGGCATGACCGGATATTTTTCCTCTCCCTTCCCCCGCCGCACCTCGGTCGGCGTCGATGTCGGCGGCGTGGTCGTCGGCGGCGGCGCGCCGGTTGTCGTGCAGTCGATGACCAACACCGATACGGCCGATGTCGACCAGACGGTTGCGCAAGTTGCGGCGCTGCACCGCGCCGGCTCCGAGATCGTGCGCATCACCGTCGATCGCGACGAGAGCGCTGCGGCCGTGCCGCGCATCCACGAAAGGCTGGCGCGGCTCGGCGTCGACGTTCCGCTGGTCGGCGATTTCCACTATATCGGCCATAAGCTTTTGGCCGACCATCCGGCCTGCGCCGAGGCGCTGGCCAAATACCGCATCAACCCGGGCAATGTCGGCTTCAAGGACAAGAAGGATCGGCAGTTCGCGGCGATCGTCGAGATGGCGATCAAATATGACAAGCCGGTGCGCATCGGCGTCAACTGGGGTTCGCTCGACCAGGAGCTTTTGACCCGGCTGATGGACGACAACCAGGCCAAGGGCTTTCCGCTGACGGCGCAGGAAGTGATGCGCGAGGCAATCGTGCAGTCGGCGATCCTGTCGGCCGAAATGGCGGAAGAGATCGGCCTTGGCCGTGAAAAAATCATCCTGTCGGCCAAGGTCAGCGGCGTGCAGGACCTGATCGCCGTCTATACCGAACTCGCCACACGCTCCAACCACGCGCTGCATCTTGGCCTGACCGAGGCCGGCATGGGCTCGAAAGGCATCGTGGCCTCGTCCGCCGCCATGGGCATCCTGCTCCAGCAAGGCATCGGCGACACCATTCGCATCTCGCTGACGCCGGAGCCGAACGGCGACCGCACGCGTGAAGTGCAGGTGTCGCAGGAACTGCTGCAGACGATGGGGTTCAGGCAGTTCGTGCCGATCGTCGCCGCTTGCCCCGGCTGCGGCCGCACCACCTCCACTGTGTTCCAGGAACTCGCCCAGAACATCCAGGCGGATCTCAGGAAGAACATGCCGGTGTGGCGCGAAAAATATCCCGGCGTCGAGAACCTCAAGGTCGCGGTGATGGGTTGCATCGTCAACGGCCCGGGTGAGTCCAAACATGCCGATATTGGCATTTCGCTGCCCGGCACCGGTGAGACGCCGACGGCGCCTGTCTTCGTCGACGGCAAGAAGGCAGCGACGCTGCGCGGGCCGTCGATCGCGGCGGATTTCGAAAAAATGGTCGCAGACTATATCGAGCAACGGTTTGGTCGCGGCAAGGCCGCGGCCGAGTAGGCGCCATGCAGCGTTTCCTGTGGGCGGCGCTGATCTTGATGTGCGGAGTGGGCTGGTCGACGCTGGTTCAGGCAGACCCTCCGCAATCCGCCAAGCAGCGGCTCATCGACAAGGTCTGCACCCTGATCCAGGCCCATGCCGACCAGAACGGCTTGCCCAGGGATTTCTTCGCCCGGCTGATCTGGAAAGAAAGCCGCTTCGATCCCAACGCCGTCAGTCCGGTCGGTGCCGAAGGCATCGCCCAGTTCATGCCGGGCACCGCCAAGATGCGGGGCCTTGCCAACTCCTTCGACATTAACCAGGCGATCCCGGCCTCAGCCAAATACCTAGCCGAGATGAAGGGCGCCTACGGCAATCTCGGCCTGGCGGCGGCCGCCTACAATGCCGGCGAAAGCCGGGTGTCGCGCTGGCTCGGTTCCGGCGGCTTCCTGCCGATGGAGACCGAGAGCTACGTATTCGACATCATGGGCGAGCCGGTCGATAAGTTCACCGATCCGGCCTATGCCGGAAAGGTCGAGCCGCTCGATCAGAAGGTGGATTTTGCCGTCGCTTGCCGCAGGCTGCCGGTGATCATGTCGCAGACGGTGGCGATGGCCTCGATCAACATAAAACCATGGGGCATCCAGGTGGCCGGCAACTTCCGCCGCAGCGCCGCGATCAGCCAGTGGCTGCGGGTCAGGAGCCGCTTCCCGGCCCTGCTCGGCGGCCATGATCCGGTGGTCAGCCAGGTGCGCACGCCAATCGGCCGGCGCGGCATCTACGCAGTCAGGATCGGTGTCGACGACCGCGCCGCCGCCAATGTCATTTGCCAGAAATTGCAAAGCGTCGGCGGAGCGTGCGTGGTGGTGCGCAACCGGTAGTCTGACCCGTGGCGGGCAAGATGTTCTGGCCGAAAAGGGGGCGACGTGAAAGCCAGCATCATTCTGCTCAATGGCGTCGGCAGTGCCGGCAAGAGCTCCATCGCAAGGGCGTTGCAACAGATCACCGCCGCGCCCTTCCTGCATGTCCAGATGGACACTTTCATCGAGATGCTGCCAGACGCCTTGCAGGACCATACGGATGGCTTTTCCTATGAGACCATCCGACAGGACGGCAAGCCTGCGGTCGTGATTAGAACCGGACCGGTGGGGGCGCGGACCCTGCGCGGCATGCGCCACGCCATCGCCGCACTGGCTGGGCAAGGCAACAACCTCATCGTCGACGAGGTGCTTTGCAACGGCGAAATGTCCGAATATCTCGAACTGCTGTCGGCCTTCGACCTCCATGTGGTTGCTGTCCTGGCGCCGCTGGAGGTGCTGGAGGCGCGCGAAGCCCAGCGTGCCGATCGGCTGCCGGGCCTGGCGCGCTGGCAATATGGGCGCGTGCACGAGAACATTCGCTACGACCTCGAAGTCGACACCAGCGTGCTTACTTCGCTGGAGTGTGCCCGTCGCATCCAGCAAAGATTTCAGCTATAGCGCGACCATTCCTTGCCAGGGGCGACAGCCTTGCCACCGACGAACCGCGAGAGCCGTGACATGTTTGACGGATACATCATCTGCGGCACGCCGAGGACCGGAAGCACCTTGCTGTGCAAGCTTCTGGCGTCCACGAAGACGGCTGGCAATCCTCACTCATTCTATCGGCGGCAGGATGTGTCGGAGTGGGCCGAAGAGTGGGGCCTGCCCGATCGCGACACGATGAGCGATCTCGACTTCAATGCCGCCTATCTCAAGGCGGCGATCGCCAATGGCAGGGGTGGGACAGGCATTTTCGGTCTTCGTCTGATGCGGGAAAACCTGGATGAGCTTTCAGCGATCCTCGACCAGGTTTTCCCAAGACTTCCATCGGACAGAGCGCGGTTCGAGAAAGCATTCGGCCGTGTTCTCTACATGCATCTCTCGCGTGAGAACAAGCTTGCGCAGGCTGTCTCCCTGGTCAAGGCAGAGCAGACCGGTCTTTGGCATATCGCTCCCGACGGAACCGAGATCGAAAGGGTCGCACCCGCGAAAGAACCGCAATATGATTTCGAGCGGCTCAAACGTGAGGTCACGGAGCTCGAGGCCTATGATGCCGCCTGGAACATCTGGTTCGTAGAGCAAGGCATAATCCCGCTGCGGCTTGGCTACGAGCGCCTTGCCGCCAACCCGGCCGCGACATTGCTAGACATCTGCGGAGCCTTGGGCGTTCAAGCGCCGATCGCCGATGACATAAAGCCAGGTGTTGCAAAGCTCGCCGACGAGACGAGCCTTGACTGGATGCGCCGCTATCATCTGGACGCCGCTGCCTGATATGCCGATGGCTGCGGGCTAAGC
>NZ_JBFULQ010000500.1:0-4044 GCF_054049815.1 Mesorhizobium sp. P5_C1
CCACGATGCTGCAAAAAAAGATCTGCATGTTGGGCGGGTTCGCTGTCGGAAAGACGAGCCTGGTGCGCAGGTTCGTGCAAAGCATCTCCACGATGCTGCAAAAAAAGATCTGCATGTTGGGCGGGTTCGCTGTCGGAAAGACGAGCCTGGTGCGCAGGTTCGTGCAAAGCATCTTTTCGGAAACTTACTTGACCACGGTGGGAGTGAAAATCGACAAGAAGAGTGTCGTACTCGCGGACAAAACCGTGGATCTGATTTTGTGGGATTTGGCCGGCGAAGACGATATCGGCTCATTCCGCGTCAGCTATGTGCGAGGTGCGAGCGGGCTCGTGCTTGTCGTCGATGGAACCCGCGCCGCCACTCTTGCCGTGGCGCTCACGCTGCGCGAGCGGGTCGAGGCCGAATTCGGGCCCATGCCGTTCGTGTTGCTGTTCAACAAATCCGATCTGGCCGATCGGTGGGCAATACCGGATAGTGAGATTGACGGACTGAGGCAACTTGGATGGCAAATCTATCTGACAAGCGCGCTTTCGGGTGAATGTGTCGATGACGCATTTCGTCAGCTTGCTTCGATGGTCACCGAATAGACCATGCATGGATTGCCAAGAGAAGTCAGAAGCTGGATTTTCAACTTCTTCTATCGTGAGCACTCTGTCGCGTATCTGAAAATTGACGCAGAGCTTTGCATAGTTGCGAAGGGCGGCAATCTTAAACATTACGAACTCTCATCACTTCGCATTGGTAAGCCTGTTGCCGATCAGCTTGCATTCATGGAAGGCTTGCTGCCTTGCCCGGAGCTTCCATTTCATATGGCCATGATCGAACTGCCCGGCGGGCGTGTCGCGGACCTTCATCTTTTTGCTGACGATGACTGCGTGTGGCTGCTCTTTCTTGACGCCACTGCCGAACGCGACAACAGGCAGCGGCTTCAACAGAAGGCTTATGAAATGACGCTCCTGCAAGAGAGGGAGCGTCAACTCAACGAGAAATTACGATCGACGAACGAGGCGTTGAGGGAGAGCCAGGAGGGATTGTCGCGTGAATACCAGCGCGCCGAAACCCTGCTCCTCAACATTCTTCCGGCGTCGATCGCGGAGCGGCTAAAGGCGCACGAACAGATTGCGGACAACCACGCAGAGGTGAGTGTGCTTTTTGCCGACATCGTCGGTTTTACGGAAAGAGCGCGCAGCGTCGGAGCCGTGACGACGCTCGCTATCTTGAATTACTTCTTCAAGGTGGCGGATCAGCTCTCGGAAAGATATGGCTGCGAAAAGATCAAGACAATCGGCGATTGTGTGATGGTGGTCGCCGGCCTGCCCGCCGCGCGATCCGATCATGCGGAAGCCCTTGCGCACTATGCACTTGAACTGCGCGAGGCGGGTCGGCGCGAACGCTTCGCAGGAGAACCGCTAAGACTGAGAATTGGAATTCACTCAGGACCGATCGTCGCCGGCGTCATCGGCAAAAAGCGGTTTGCCTATGACCTGTGGGGCGACACCGTCAATCTCGCCTCACGGATTCAAACGTCCGCCGAGCCCGATGAAATCCGTATTTCGGATGCAACTCACACACTGCTTGGACCAGATTTCGCTTGCGACCCACTCGAGGAAACGGAATTGCGTGGCACAGGTCGTGTGCGCATGTGGCGGCTGCGGGCCTGATTTGCCACTTGGCTGTGCCAACCCTGCAGCGCATTTCATTTCAAGCCAGCGAATGTCATCTTTCGCCAAGCCAACCAAGCAAGACACGTTCCGTGAACCACAAGAATGACAGTCGCGGCCGCCTTTCTTTGCAAGCTTAAGTCGGGTTGCCGTCAACTAGAACGGGGCCGCTCCCATATCTGAGATCGATAAGGTAGACTGCAGCATCGGAAGACGGCGATGCACCATTCGTTTGGACAATTCGAACTTGATGAAGCTGCCCGCAAACTGTCCCTGGAGGGCGTTGGGCAGAAAATCCAGCCGCTTGTCTTTGACTTGCTCGTGTATCTGGTTCGCAACGCAGGCAGAGTTGTACCCAAAGAGGAGTTGATGGACGCTCTTTGGCCGGATGTCATTGTGACTGAAGCGTCGCTTCAGCGGGTGGTTAGCCTTACACGCAAGGCGCTTGCAGCAGGCGGATTGCAGGACGCAATACACAGCTACGTCCGCCACGGCTATCGCTTCGCAATCGATGAGCCAGGACTGGGCTACGTGCGGCCTGCCACGTTCGCGGGGGATGACAACCTTGCGCAGGCCCGCAGGCTAGCGGCGGCACGCGATTGGAGTGCGGCTGCAAAGCTCTTCGCAGGTCTTGCGGATATCGAGGCTCTCTCTCCGGCCGATATCGATCTTTGGGCTTTGGTCGTTGAATGCGGAGGGCGGCCGACCGAGGCGATCCCTATGCTGACCCGCGCCGTTGCTGCTCATATCGAGGCTGGGGATTCAGCGCGCGCCGCCAGATCCGCCGTGACACTTGCCAAGATCCAAGCCGAACGGGGAGCGGCTGCCGTTGCGGAGGGATGGCTGGAACGTGCTGCTTCGCTTCTTTCTCAGTCCAAGGACGCGAGCACGGAATCGTATCTGCTATGGATGAAGTCGCGTCTTGCATCCTCAGGCGGCCGCCCTGAGGAAGCGCTTCAGTTGGCTTCGGCCGCCCACTCGATAGCTGAACATTGCGATGACCCAGGCCTGCGAGCCCTGACCCTGACCTACAAGGGATTTTACAATCTGGCGCTTGGGAAGATCGAGGAGGGCAACGAGCAGCAAAACCATGCGGCGGCGATCGCGTTGTCGAGCCAGGTGGACCCGATCACCGGTAGCTTGGTCTATTGCAACATCCTCTGGAGCTGCAGGACCTTTGCCGATTGGTCGCGTGCTCGCCAGTGGAGTGAGGGTTTTGAAAGCTGGTGTACCGCAAGCTTTGCCCAAACATCAGGGGCCTGTGACCTTCATCGTGCCGAAGTGGTTGCGGCGCAACAGATTTTGCCTGAGGCCCTGGCTTGCATAAATGAGGCGCTTCCCAAACTTTCTGCAGAGGAATCGTGGTCGCTTGGCGAGGGCTTTCGGGTCCGTGGCGATATCTTCGCCATGATCGGCGATCTCGCGTCGGCGCGAGCTGACTACGATCAGGCCTATGCACTCGGCTGGGACGCGGAACCGGGCAATGCCTTGCTGTTGTTCGAAACCGGCGACTTGGAAGGTGCGCTCGCTGCAATTGACCGTGTCTTACAAGGGGTGTCATGGTTCCATCTTCAGCGGCGCGGAAACTTGTTGGTCAATGCAGCCTGCATTGCAGCACGCGGCGGACGCTCGAACCAAGCCTCAATCTATCTGACCGAAATCGATGCACAACCACAACGCTGGCGACAACCGGCGACACAGGCGTTGATAGCCGAAACAAAGGCTGCACTCTGCAAGCCAGACGACCCGAACAAAAATCGCCTTCTGCTGTTGRCCCGGCAACTTTGGACAAGCGCCGGTGTCGATTATCATGCGGCGAGGATCCGCCTGCAGTTGGCAAGAGCTCTGCTCGGCTCGGGCGACGTCAGCGGCGCGAAAGTAGAGATCACGGCGGCAGAAAGATCGGCTCGTCACCTGGGATCGCAGCGCCTGGACCAAGAAGCCGCACTGCTTCGCCACAGCCTTTTGCCCGATAGCCAATCGCTCATCGATGGCCCCAGGCAAGAGCTCATCACCTGAACGCCGCTCGCTTGCCTGCCGCGATGAGCTACGGATCAGCTCTTGCCGCCGAGCCAGGGCGAAGATCAGCCAAAGATAAGCTCGAGATAAGGACGGTCAGTCCCCTCAGTAGGTAATTTTTCCCCGTCATGCAGACACGCATGGCACCAGCGGCGCCGACAATGGGTCGGCGCGATAGCGAAAGGGAAAAATCGTGAACCTCTATGTCATCCGTCGCCCTAGCGCATGGGCATCTCTGCAGGAACTCGAAGCCGCCGGCGCGAAATCAGCGAAGGTCGCGAAGGAACAGATGCCGGGCCAAGTCCGCTGGATCCGCAGTTACGTGGTGAATGAACCCGATGGGCGCATCGGCACCTTCTGCATC
>NZ_JBFULQ010000501.1:0-4039 GCF_054049815.1 Mesorhizobium sp. P5_C1
GAATGGATCCGCAAGCGGCCGGACGGCCGGCTCGACGCAATCGTCACCGGCGGCAAAGTGCTGACGGTCGACCAGGTGATGCTGGCCATCGGCCGCATCCCCAACACCGAGAATATGGGCCTGGAAGGCATCGGCCTGGAGATGACCAAGACCGGTGCGATCGCCGTCGACAAATACTCGCGCACCAACATCGACAACATCTGGGCGATCGGCGACGTCACCAACCGCGTGCAGCTGACACCGGTGGCGATCCATGAGGCGATGTGTTTCATCGAAACCGCCTTCAAGGGAAATGCGACGGCGCCCGACCACGACACCATTGCGACCGCCGTCTTTTCACAACCCGAAATCGGCACGGTCGGCCTGTCGGAGGATGATGCGGTCAAACGCTTCCCCGACATCGAGATCTACCGCGCCACTTTCCGGCCGATGCGGCATACGCTGTCCGGCCGCGACGAGAAGATGCTGATCAAGCTGGTGGTCGACGGCGCGTCGAAGCGGGTGCTCGGCGCGCACATCCTGGGACCGGATGCCGGCGAGATGGCGCAGCTTCTCGGCATTCCGCTGAAAGCCGGGCTGACCAAGGATGATTTCGACCGCACGATGGCGGTGCATCCGACAGCCGCGGAAGAGATCGTCACCATGTACAAGCCGACCTATCGCGTGAAGGATGGCAAGAGGGTGGATTGACCTGGCACATGCCGAGGTTCAGCTCTCCACCGCGGCAAGGGTCTTGCCACGGCGGAGATCTGGGAATTGCTACAGCAGCGTGCCGCGCAGGATCACCAACGCCACCGAGAAATAGATCACCAGCCCGGTGACATCGACCAGCGTGGCGACGAACGGGGCCGATGCGCTGGCCGGATCGAAGCCGATGCGTTTCAGGGCGAACGGCAGCATCGACCCCGACAGCGAGCCGAAGGTGACGATGCCGACCAGTGCCACGCCGACCGTCGCGGCGATCAGCGGCCAATGCGGCCCATAGTCGTAGAAGCCCATATATTGCCAGAGCGCGATGCGGCCGATGCCGACCACGCCGAGCATGGCGCCGAGCACGAGGCCGGTGGGCAGTTCGCGCAGCGCCACCCGCCACCAGTCGCGAAGACCGATTTCGCGCAGCGCCAGCGCCCGGATGACCAGCGAGGTCGCCTGCGAGCCGGAATTGCCACCCGAGCTCATGATCAGCGGGATGAACAGCGTCAGCACGATCGCCTTTTCCAACTCGCCCTCATAGCTCTGCATGGCGTTGGCCGTCAGCATCTCTGAGATGAACAGCGCGCACAGCCAGCCGCCCCGCTTCTTGATCATGGCGAGGAAGCTCATCTTCATGTACGGCTCGTCGAGCGCCTCCATGCCGCCGAAACGGTGCACGTCCTCGGTCGTCTCCTCGATCATCGCGTCGATGATGTCGTCGATGGTGACGATGCCGAGGATCTTGCCGTGGTCGACGACCGGGACGGCGAGCAGGTCGTATTTCGAGATCGTCTGCGCCAGGGTTTCGCGATCGGTCAGTGGGGTGACCGTCACCGGCGCGCGATCCGGCGCCACCGTCATGATCGAATCCTCCGGCTCCCCGGTGATCAGCCGGCGCAGGCCGGTCGACCGCATCAGGAGATGCGTCTGCGGATCGACGATGTAGATCGCGTAGACGGTTTCGCGCGTCCGCTCGACCTTGCGGATGTAGTCGAGCGTGCGGCCCACGGTCCAGTCCGAAGGCACGCTGACGAACTCCGTCGTCATGATCGATGCGGCGCTGCCTTCGGGATAACCCAGAATGGCAAGCAGCGTGGCGCGCAGCGGCGGCGCAAGCCCGCCGAGCAGCTCGGAACGGGCCGGCTCGTCCAGCTCGCGCAGGATGTCGGCGGCGCGGTCTTCCGACATGGCGGTGAGCAGCTTGCCCGCCTTGGCGCGCGGCAGCGCCTCCATGAGTTCGGGCGCGCGGTCGAGTTCAGGCTGGTCGAAGATCTCGACCAGCCGCTCGAACGTCACTTCACAAAGCAGTTCCGTCGCGCTTTCTCGCGGCTCCCTGTTCAGGGCCTCGACAATGTCGGCGACGTGATCGTTGGCTAGGATACGGGCGATCGCGACGGCCTCGTCGCTCGCTACGGGGGTAAATTCGTTCATGGCTCACTCCTTGCCGTCCGGCAGGACATGAACCATTCAGGTCACGTCTAGGCGGACGGCTGTTGCGTTCGACTGTGACTGTCGCCAGGCATGGCGCTGTGACCTTTCCGCTTGCGGGTTCGCGTTTGACTGTCTGCAAGCCGGCGCAACATAGGTGCGCGCCTTGCCGAGTCAATCGTGGTGAGGATGAAAAACGGTGCCGAATGGCACCACTCGCGAGACTGTGATCAGCGGTCGCCGCATGGCGCGGCCGGCCGAGATCAACGGGTCGTCATTTCTGCTTCAGCCGGCGCGAGAAGCGCAGCCACTTGTCCTCGACCGGCCTTGGCTGGACAAGAATCGTGGTGAGTTCGACAGGCAGGGTCGGAACCAGGGGCTTCTTGGTGGCGACGCCGTCGGCGATCGCGACGATGCTATGGTAGAATTCTGCGCCGGCCAGCGATCGCGGCGCCACCGCCTCGTGCATGACGCTGATGACCGTGACATCGGGGCAGTTGTCCTTGATGGCCTGATGGAAGGCAATCTTGCCCTCCGGATCAAGCGCGCCGGTCGCCTCGTCGAGGAACAGCAGCCCCGGCTGCTGCAGCACGATGCGCGCCACCACCAGCTTCTGCTTCTGGCCGCCCGACAGAACCTGGTCCCAGCTTTTGCCTTCGCGGCTTGCGTCGGCCAGATGCGAGATGAAGTCGCCAAGGCCGGCCTTGTACAGCGCCGCCGCGACATCCGCATCGCTATGATTGTGCTCGGAGCCCGGCAGGCAGACCAGCTGTTTCAGCGTCACCTGCTGCAGCTTGACCTCCTGGGCGGCATAGAAACTCTTCACGCCCTCGGGGAAGACGATGGTGCCATGGCCATAGGGCCACAGGCCGYTAATCGCCTTGATCAGCGAGGTCTTGCCGCAACCGGATTCGCCTTTCAGGAACGTCCATTCGCCGCGCCGGAAGCGCAAATTGGCGGCGCTGAGGAACGGCGTGGCGTCCTCGCCTTGATGCGCCAGTTCGAGCTTCTGGATGGTCAGGCCGAAAACCGGGTTCTGGCTGGCGTAGTGGAAGTCGGAACGGCCGGTCTGGCTGTAGAATTCCTGCGGATGCTGGACATTCTCGATCGCATTGGCCAGTTCGGTGACGCGCTGGCTGTTGGCGCGCAGCGTGGCGATGGCGGGCATGACGTGGATGAACCACGAACATTGGCCGATCAGCGAATTGACCAGCTCGGAGCCGGTTATGTAGCCCTTGAGATCGAGACCATTGTGAATGAACGGCACCAGGCCAGGTCCGTAGGCGACGATGCGGGCGCCGATGAAATTGTAGATCAGTTCGAACGACATGTAGACGGTGTTGACGATGTTCAGCCGCGTCCATGTGCCGTCGATATCGACATAGAGCCGGCCATGCATCGTCCTCTGCACGCCTTCGCCCTGGGACGCGGCGACATGGAAGCTGCGGCGCAGGAACGTCGTCAGTTCGCCGCGATAGCTGCCTTCGGCCTGCTGCATCCTGACGTTGAGGCGCTCGAGCAGGCCGCCGAGCTTAACCGCGATCCAGGTGTTCAGCGGGACATAGGTGGCGACGGCGAGGAAAGCGAGGACGGCGCTGCCATAGCTGCCGAGGAACTCCAGCCCCTTCACCTCGACGGAGTTTTCGAGCAGCTTCTGGCCGACGAAATAGAGCGAGGTGGCGACGCCCAGCACGCCCATGGCGAGCCCGATGGCGCCGCCGGTCATGTCCTTGATGGATTCCTGGACGCGCTGGTCGATGTTGTCGGGCGCCGGTGCGCCGCTGCCGGTCGACGCATGCTGGGCATGAAAATGCGTATGATTGTTGTCCAGCAGTGCTTCGTTGAAGCGGCTGTCCAGCCAACCACGCCATTTGCGGTGCAAGGTCGCCGAGACAAGATTGCGGATGCCGGTAAAGCC
>NZ_JBFULQ010000502.1:0-4038 GCF_054049815.1 Mesorhizobium sp. P5_C1
CCAGAAATCGGGAATGACGAGCTATGTCAGGGTGGTCTGAACCCGGTTTCAATGGCTCGGAGATGGGTGGGAAGGTTGTTCTAACGCTGCATTGACGAGCGAGAAATTGCCGCCGGCTTGCGGTTTCATTGGCAAAAGGGGGCGATTCCCTGCTATTGCCGCCTCGAAATCGAGAAGCATGGACGCTCCCGCATGACCAATGTCGCCTTGACCGGGCTTGCCCGCGATCTCGCCAGCCGTGCCGCCGAGGGCCGCCCGGTACGCATCGGCGTTATCGGCTCGGGCGAGATGGGCACTGATCTGGTGACGCAAGGCATGCTGATGAAGGGCATCTCGGTCTGCGCCGTCTCGACACGACGCCCGCACACCGCGCGCGAGGCCATCCGTATTGCCTACGGCGATGAAGCGATGGCGGTCGAAGCCGACACCGCGTCGAAAGTCACCGGTGCCATCGAGAGCGGCAAGATCGCCATCACCTCCAATGAAATGCTGGTCACCAATCCGCTGATCGACGTCGTCATCGACGCCACCGGCAAGCCGGGCGTCGCCGCTGATTTCGACCTGATGGCGATGGAGCACGGCAAGCATCTGGTGATGATGAACGTTGAGGCCGACGTCACCATCGGCTGCTATCTCAAGCAGCAGGCCGACCGGTTGGGCGTCGTCTATTCGGTCGGCGCCGGCGACGAGCCGTCGAGCTGCATGGAGCTGATCGAATTTGCGTCCGCGCTCGGCTACACCATCGTCTCCGCCGGCAAGGGCAAGAACAACCCACTCAACCACGATGCTGTGCCGGACGATTATCGCGAGGAAGCGATCCGCCGCAATATGAACCCGCGCATGCTGGTCGAATTCGTCGACGGTTCGAAAACCATGGTCGAGATGTGCGCCATCGCCAACGCCACCGGGCTGGTGCCCGATGTCCCCGGCATGCATGGCCCGAGGGCCGATCGCGATGACCTCGCCAAAGTGCTCATCCCGCGCGAGGATGGCGGTCTGCTGTTGAAGAAAGGCGTCGTCGACTACACGGTCGGCAAGGGCGTCGCGCCCGGCGTCTTCGTCATCGTCGAGGCGACGCATCCGCGTATCATCGAGCGCATGGACGATTTGCATATCGGCCACGGCCCCTATTACAGCCTGTTCCGGCCGTACCATCTGACCTCGCTGGAAGTGCCGCTGACCGCTGCCCGCATCGTGCTTTTCGGCAAGCCCGACATGGTGCCGCTGCCAAAGCCGGTGGCCGAAGTGTGCGCCGTCGCCAAGCGCGATCTCGCCGCCGGCGAAACCTTCGATGCGATCGGCGAGACCTGCTATCGCTCCTGGACCATGACCACAGGTGACGCTCGCGCCCAACGCGCCGTGCCGGTCGGCCTGCTCGAGGGCGGCAAGGTGTTGAAGTCGGTCCGGAAAGGCGAACTGCTGAACGCCGACAATGCCGCGCCCGACCAGACCACGCGGCTGTTCGCCTTGCGCCAGCTGCAGGACGAGATGCTGTACGGAACGAACTGAGTTCTTACTTACCCAGTTCGATCGACCGCAGCCGCGCGGCCTCGACTGCCTGGACAAGCAGATTGGTGAGCCCGTCCTCCCGCATCAGCACGCCAAGCGCGGCTGCCGTCGTGCCGTTGGGGCTGGTGACCTGCTGGCGCAGAACGCCCGGTTCCTCGCCGCTTTCGGCGGCGAGCGAGGCAGCGCCGTAGACTGTCTGCATGGCGAGCAGCTTGGCGGTTGCCGTCGGCAGGCCAGCCTTCTCGGCGGCCACGGTCAGTGCCTCGATGAAATGGAAAATATAGGCCGGCCCCGATCCGGACACGGCGGTCACCGCATCCATCAGGCCCTCGTCGTCAATGGTGGCCACTTCGCCACTCGCCGACAATAGGTCGGAAACGAAACGCTTGGTGTCGTCGGAGACCAGTCGGTTGGAGAACACCACCATCATGCCCTTGCCGATGGCAGCGGGCGTGTTGGGCATGCAGCGCACAACCGGTGCGCGGCTGCCCAGGATTTCTTCGAAAGTGGCGGCCGGTGTCCCGGCAGCGATGCTGACGAAGGTGGTGCGGCCGTCGCCGAAGCGCTTGTAGGCGGCCGTCACGTCGCGGATCACTTGCGGCTTCACCGCGATGACGACGAGATCGGGAACGGCATCGGCTGGAATGCCGCCGGCATCGGCTGATGTCCCGCAGCCCAGCACTGCTGCTCGATTGCGTAGGTCGGCATTGGGCTCGACCACGAAGACCGCCGATGGTTGAAGCTTGCCGGATTTCAGCCAGCCCGAGAGCATGGCGTAACCCATATTGCCGCAGCCGGCGAGAACGAGCTTGATCGTCATGGAACCCTCCGAAGGAAGGCCTTCACATAGACGCTCGCGGTTCGGTGGGGAAGCCCCGTCAGGACGGACGAGAAGACCGCTAGCCGCGATCGGAATCCCGCACTGCCATGGGCCGCAGCGACACCTGTCTCAGCCCAAGCACGCCGAGCACGAAGAACAGCCAGACCGGGTCGCCTCGATGGAAGAAGAAGCTTTCGAGGAAGGCGTTGAGCGCCGTGAACAGCACCACCATCATGAAGAAGTCGCCGAGATAGATGTTTTCCTTGCGAAGCGGGATACGCATATAGTCGCGCAGCGGCGCGATGAGGAAGGTGTAGACCGCGACGCAAAGTGCCGGAATGCCCATCAGCACGGCGATGTCGAGATAGCCGTCATGGCCGTGCACGATGGTTCTGATGTCCCACGGTCGGTCGAAGGGCTGGTCCTGGTTGAGCAGCAGCGGCGTGCCCCAGAAGCTTTCATAGCCGTAGCCGGTCCATGGTCTCTTCGCCAGCATGCTGCCGGCGAACTCCCACAGCGTCGTGCGCCCGGTATAGGTGAGGTCGGGGAAATAGATCGCCGCCAGATGTTTCACCGGCGGCAGGAAGACGATGCCCAGCGTGCCGACCGCCGTGCCGATCATCGCCAGCGCAAACAGGACCGGCGTGCCAAGCCGCATCCCCATCAGGCTCGGCAGCACGACGATCAGGATCGAGAACGGCACCAGCCCGGCCGTCGTCTTGGAGCCGGTGTGCAGCATGAAGATCATCGCCGCGCAAAAGATCGCCGCCCCCCAAAGCCGCTGCCCGCGCCGGTAGAGGTACAGGCCGGCGAAGCTGAAACAGGCCATGATCGGGCCGGCGATGTTCTTGTGGGTGAACACGCCGCGCCACAGGCCGGCATGTTCGGGCTCCTGTGAGTCGGCGGTGTGCATGGCTTCGTGCGGAAAGACGATGAGGCCGAAATAGGACAGGCCCATGACCACGACGGCGGTGAAGATGATGACCTTTGAGAAAGCCTCGGCGTCGCGCGGCAAGACCAGTATCGTCGCCATCGTCAAAATGCCGATCAGCGTGAACGAGGCGGCACGCATCGCCGTGGGCGGGTCGGTTGCCAGCACCACCGACAGGAAAAAGAAACCGAGCATCAGCACCCAGGACGGGCTGAGCAGCGAGCGCACCACGCGCGGATCGGCGAAAGCCATCAGCGAGAAGATCGACATGGCGCCGAGCGAGCCGAAGCCAAGCTGGTTGACGATGTCGCCGCCTTCACCGGTCAGTTCGGCGCCGGCCGGCTGGAACGGCCGGAAGGACACCATGATGACGGTGAACAGCAGTGCTGCGATCGCGGTCGCCACGCCTTCGCGGGTGAATGCGGCGCTGAGCGGCGCGCGCTCAGTTTTTCTCAGGCTGGCGGTACTGCTCATTGGCATATCCGAATTCGGCCAGCACGCGGCCCAGCGCCACATGGACGGGGTAGATGGCGATCGCCGGCGATCCTGTCCGCGCCAGCCGGAGCATGCCGCGGAACGGCGAGGCGGCAAGCAGCGCCAGGCTCTTCAGCAACACCATGGCGCCGGCCAGCGGCGTGCCGGCGCGTTTCTTCTTTTCGACCAGTGTCGAGATCACGCCGTTGCGCAGGCTGCGGGCACGGATCCAGTCGGCTTCGAGGCGCCGGGCCGGAACGGTTTCACGCACTTGTCCCTCGGCGCACCAGCCCAGCACGAAGCC
>NZ_JBFULQ010000503.1:0-4029 GCF_054049815.1 Mesorhizobium sp. P5_C1
GCGCCACGCTTGTCTTCGCGCCGGCGCTCGGCTCGTTCCTGGCGCCCGACCTGCTTGGCGGCGGCAAGAAGCTTTTGATCGGCAGTCTGATCCAGATGCAGTTCACCTCGTCGCGCAACTGGCCGTTTGGGGCAGCTCTCTCGACCGTCGTGACGGTCGTCGTGCTGACCGTCTTCGTCATCCGGTCGCGCAAGGCACAGGAGGGGCGGCGATGAATGGCGCAAAACCCTTCGACTGGCGGCATACGCCCGGCCTGTCGGCCTACACCGCTCTCATATTCCTCTTCTTCTACGCGCCGCTGCTGATCCTGGTAATCTATGCCTTCAACTCGAGCCGGCTGGTCACCGTGTGGGCCGGCTTCAGTTTCAAATGGTTCGTGGCGGTCGCCAACAACGGCTCGATCCGCGAGGCTGCCTTCAACAGCGTCATCATCGCGATCGTCGCCACCATCGCCTCGACGGCCATAGCCACGGCCGGTGCGCTGGCGCTGGAACGCGGCCGGCTGCGCTTCGGGCGGAGTGCTGCAACAGCGCTGATCGCGATGCCGCTGGTCGTGCCGGAGATCGTCGTGGCGATCACCACGCTGATCTTCTTCTCCGGGCTCGGCATGCATCACGGGCTCATCAACCTGATGATCGCCCACACTGTCTTTTGCATTCCGTTCGCGCTGCTGCCGATCCAGGCGCGGCTGCGCGACATGGGCGGCACGCTGGAGGAGGCTGGCCGCGACCTCTATGCTGACGAATGGCGGCTGTTTCGCCGCGTCACGCTGCCCTTGCTGATCCCGGCGATCTCGGCCGGCGCCATCATGGCCTTCGTCGTGTCGCTCGATGATTTCCTGATCTCGATGATGGTGTCGAACGCCGGCTCGACCACCTTGCCGGTCTATATCTACGGCATGATGCGGCTTGGCGTGACGCCGGAGGTCAACGCCATCTCCACCATCCTTCTTGCCGTTTCCATCGTCTTCGTCGCAGCGGCGCTGCTCGTCGGACGACGCAAATAAGCTTGCCTAGAAATAAGAAAACCAGAGGAGAACGACCGTGACCAAATGGAAAGAAGGACTTTCAGCAATAGCTTTGGCCACCGCCATCATGGGGGCCATCACCACCACGGCGCTCGCCGATTCCGGCGAACTGCACATCTACAACTGGACCGACTACACATCGGACGAAATGATCAAGAAGTTCGAGGCGGAGACCGGTATCAAGGTCACCATCGACACCTACGATTCGAACGAGACCGCGCTCGCCAAGTTGAGCTCGGGTGCGGCCGGCTACGACGTGATGATCATCAGCAACGACTTCGTGCCGATCTTCGTCAAGCAGAAGCTGTTCCAGGAAGTCGATGCTGGGGCGATGCCGAACTTCAAGAACGTCGATCCGAAATGGCAGCACAGGTCCTGGGATCCGGATGCGAAATACACCGTGCCATGGGTGTGGGGCACCACGTCCTATTCGGTCGACACCGCCGTCTACAAAGGCCCGACCGACAGCCTGAAGCCGCTCTTCGATCCTCCGGCGGAACTCAAGGGCAAGGTCGGCATGTTCGGCTCGCCGACCGAGGTGATGTCGCTGGCATTGGTCTATCTCGGTAAGGATCAGTGCAACAGCAATCCGGCGGATTTGAAGGAGCTCGATGCTTTGCTCGAGGCGCAAAAGCCCTTCGTCAAGGTTTACAATTCCGACGGCATCGTCGAGCGCCAAGTCGCTGGCGAGACGGTCATGCACGAGCAGTGGTCGGGCAAGGCGCTGGCGACACGCCAGCAGAAGTCGACGGTCAAATACGTCTATCCCAAGGAAGGCGTTGTCGGCTGGATGGACAATGTCGCCGTGCCCTCGACCGCGCCCAATGTCGACAACGCCAAGAAGTTCCTCAACTTCCTGATGGATCCCGAAAACATCGCGCTGCAGCAGAAATACACCGGCTACCAGAGCGCGATCGCTGGTTCCAACAAATACCTGGCGGCGGATATTGGCGGCTCGCCGGAGTTCAACCCGCCGGCCGATCTGAAGATCTCGTTTGCGCCGTCATGCGACGAGAAGGCGATCCGCGCCTACGATCGTATCTGGACCAATCTGCGCCAATAGGCTGATGACGCAAAACGCCGCCCGTGCGAACGGGCGGCGTTTTGCCTCCTGTCCGAGGACCTCGAAAGTGAATCGCTACGCCCGCACAATTTTCTCGCGCGCCGGCAGGTCATCGGCTTCGGCCGCCAGCAGGATGTCGGTGGTCACTGCCAGATGCGCCGCCAGCAATTCGGCTGCCTTCTCGGCATTGCGGTCGAGCACGGCATTGGCGAGGTCCTGATGTTCCTTGCTGATGTTGCGGGCATTGGGTGCCAGCGAGACCGAACGGCGGCGGTAGCGCTCGCTCTGGTCGTAAAGCTGGTCGCGCAGGCGCAGCAGCCAGCGGCTGTCGCAGCCGCCAACCAGCGCCTTGTGGAAGGCCGCATGCGCGGTCGCCCATTCGTCGCTCGAATGCACYGGATGGTCCGGTGTGTGCTCTGGCGTTCGCGACAGCCGGTGCAGGGCCGCGACCAGCTGCGATTCCCAGGCGACGTCGCCGACCTCGATGGCGCGGCGGATGCACAGCGTTTCGATCTGGATGCGCGTCTTGGTGAGGTCGACCAGATCCTCGGCCGAGATCGGCGCGGCGCGGAAGCCGCGTTGCGGTTCGGCCACGACAAGGCCCTCGGACGTCAGCCGCGACAGCGCCTCGCGGATGGCGCCGAGGCTGACGGACAGCCTGTCGCACAGTTCCTGCACCTTGAGCCGGCTGCCCGGTGCGATGCGGCACGACAAAAGGTCGGCGCGCAAATCCTCATACGCGCCCTGGGTGAGATTGATCGAGCCTTCCCTAGCCATTGGTTCGCCCGCGGCCGAATCTGTCCATCGAATGCCCTCATACATTATCCCAGGCAGGAATCAGAATGCAAAATAATATATTCTATGTTGACAGATATATAATTTCTGAACAAAGTCCAGCCTTCACAAGCGAGCATGTGGCCAGTGCGATTTGCAGCCTATAAATCGCCGCGGGGACCCGGACTGGCAATCGCATTGTCGGCAGGTGAGTTCCGCGGCATCGACGAAAGCGATGCGATGTTTCCCGGACGACTGGAGGAACTCATCGCCGAGGGCACGCAGGCGCTGCAGGCGGCAGGCGAGCGGCTGGCCAGCGGACGGCGGATCGATCCTCAAGCGGTCGAGTGGCTGCCGCCGCTATCGGCACCGGGCAAGATCATCTGCGTCGGCCTCAACTATGTCGACCATTCAATCGAGAGCGGCTTCGTGCCGCCGAATTATCCGACCTTGTTCGCCCGCTTCTCGACCAGCCTGATCGGGCATGGCGCGGCCATCCGCCGTCCGGAGGCCTCGATCCAGCTCGACTACGAGGGCGAGATGGTGGCGATCATCGGCAAGGCCGGCCGCCACATTGCCCCTGGCAAGGCACTGAGCCATGTCGCCGGCTACTCCATCTTCAACGACGCCTCGATCCGCGACTTCCAGACCAAGTCGCCGCAGTGGACCGTCGGCAAGAATTTCGACGGCACTGGCTCCTTCGGGCCGATCTTCGTGACGGCAGACGAATTGCCGCCGGGCGGCAAGGGGCTGCGCATCCAGACGCGCCTCAACGGCGAGGTCGTCCAGAACGCCTCGACCAGCGACATGATCTTCGATGTCGCCTCGCTGATCTCGATCATCAGTGAAGCGATCACACTCGAGCCGGGCGATATCCTCGTCACCGGCACGCCGTCCGGCGTCGGCATGGCGCGCAAGCCGCAGCTGTTCATGAAACATGGCGACGTCTGCGAAGTGGAATTGGAAGACGTCGGCATCCTGTCCAATGTCGTTGCCGACGACGTCATTACTGCGCAAGCCGTCAACCAATAACCCCGCCAACTCCGAAAGGACGATGTCATGACAAGAGTGATGTTTCGAAATGCCATGATTTGGGATGGCACCGGCGCCGATGCCTTTCCAGCCGATCTGCTGGTCGAGAATGGCCGCATCGTCACCATTGCGC
>NZ_JBFULQ010000504.1:0-4027 GCF_054049815.1 Mesorhizobium sp. P5_C1
CTACCATCTCACCGGAATTTAACCGCATTGGTGCAGCAAGGCGCCACTGCTATCCTGTCTTGATTCCCAACCCTTTTCATATGGTTGTTCACCCATGAGCCAGAGATCCTGCCTGTCCGTCATCCTCGCCGCCGGCGAAGGCACGCGCATGAAGAGCACGCTGCCGAAGGTGCTGCACCAGATCGCCGGGCTGCCGATGGTCGCCCATGTGGTGAAGGCGGCCGAGGCCGCCGGTGCCGGCAGCCAGGCGCTGGTGATCGGTCATGGCGCCGACGAGATGCGCAAGGCAGCCGCGAAATTCGCGCCGAAGGCCGAGACCTTCGTGCAGGAAAAGCGCCTTGGCACCGCGCATGCGGTGCTTGCCGCGCGCGAAGCGATATCAAAGGGTTACAACGATATCCTGGTGATGTTCGGCGACACACCGTTGATCGAAGCCGACGCGCTCACCGTGGCGCGGCTGAAACTGGCGGAAGGTGCCGCCGTCGTGGTCATAGGTTTCCGCCCGCCCAATCCGACCGGCTATGGCAGGCTGATCGAAAAAGGCGGCAAGCTGATTGCCGTCCGCGAGGAGAAGGACTGCAGCGCGGAGGAAAGGAAGATCGGCTTTTGCAATGCAGGCATGATGGCGGTGGCCGGCAGCCAGGCGCTGACGCTGCTCGATGCGGTCGGCAACAAGAACGCCAAGGGCGAGTACTATCTCACTGACATCGTCGAGATTGCCACCGCGAAAGGCCTCGATGTCGTGGCCACCGAGGCCAGCTTCGAAAGCGCGCTCGGCATCAACAACCGCGCCGAACTGGCGCAGGCCGAAGGTATCTGGCAGGCGCGCCGCCGTCATGAGGCGATGCTGTCGGGCGTGACGCTGATCGCGCCTGAGACCGTGTATTTCTCGCATGATACCGAAATCGGCGCCGACACGATCGTCGAGCCAAATGTCTGGTTCGGTCCGGGTGTGAAGATCGCCACCGGCGCCAAGATCCATGCCTTCAGCCATTTCGAGGGTGCCACCATCGCCTCGAATTGCGAAGTTGGGCCATTCGCTCGGCTGCGACCGGGGGCCGATCTCAGGAACAAGGCCAAGGTCGGCAATTTCTGCGAGGTCAAGCAGGCGACCATCGAGGACGGCGCCAAGGTCAATCACCTGACCTATATCGGCGATGCCCGCGTCGGCGCGGGCGCCAACATCGGGGCCGGCGCCATCACCTGCAATTACGACGGCTACTCGAAATTCTTCACTGACATCGGCGAGGGCGCCTTTATCGGATCGAACTCCTCGCTGGTGGCGCCCGTCACCATCGGCAAGCGCGGCTACATCGCGTCGGGCAGCGTCATCACCGAAAGCGTGCCGGACGATGCGCTGGCCTTCGGTCGCGCCCGCCAGAAGACCATCCCCGGCAAGGCCAAGGAATTGCGCGAGCGCTTTGCTTCGGCCGCGGCCGCGAAGAAAAAGGCTGCCGGCGCCGACCACTAGCTAGCCGGTCATGTCCTTGTCGAAGGCGGCGGTCACCTCGATCTTGCCGACGATGGCTTTGTTGAAATCATCGAGGTCCTCGGCGGGTATCCAGTATTCGAGATGCGCCTTGCTGCCGGCGTGCTCGACCCGGTAGCGGTCGAGAAAGCTTTTCAGCACGTCAAACCGCGTCACGAAGCCTGCTCCGCTTGACGGCACGTTCCAGTCGCGCGCGATCTGCACGGCATAGGCTTCCGACAGGACCGGATAGAAGATCGGCTGTTCGGGCAGGCGCGGCGGAAACGCCCGCATGTCCGAAGCCTCGATGAGTTTCAGCTCGTCAGGTCCGACCGGGCGCCAGAGTGTAATGGTTGATATGGTTTCGTTCATGGTAGGAGCTTAGCCAAACATTTCCCGACCGGGAACCGAATGGCTGAAAAACCGAATGATTGCAGTAACCGGATTGCAAGAGCGGTCTGTCATGGTGCATGCGTACAGAAGCGTTCCGTTACACGGGGCGAAATGCAATGTGACTTTCGCGGCAGGCCGGCCATCCCTAAATAGTGCTGGTTTTCCATGGGGAATTGGGGGCTGTCTGCATGTGCGGTATCGTTGGAATCGTCGGCCACTCGCAGGTTGCGCCGCTCATCGTCGACGCGCTGAAACGGCTCGAATATCGCGGCTATGACTCGGCCGGCGTCGCCACCATCGAACATGGTCAGCTTGCACGCAGGCGCGCCGAAGGCAAGCTGATCAACCTCGAACGTCGGCTCAAGGACGATCCGCTCGATGGCACGATCGGTATCGGCCACACGCGCTGGGCAACGCACGGTGTGCCCAACGAGACCAATGCGCATCCGCATTTTTCCGACGGCGTCGCCATCGTCCACAACGGCATCATCGAGAACTTCGCGGAATTGCGCGACGAGTTGAAGCGTGACGGCTACAGCTTTTCTTCGCAGACCGACACCGAGGTCGTCGCCCATCTGGTGGCGCGCGAACTGGCCAGGGGGCTGAAGCCGGTCGAGGCCGCGCACCAGGCGCTGAAGCGGCTGGAAGGCGCCTTCGCGCTGGCCATCATGTTCAAAGGCGACGAGGACCTGATCGTCGGCGCCCGTAATGGCCCGCCGCTGGCTGTCGGCCATGGCGACGGCGAGATGTTCCTGGGTTCCGACGCCATCGCGCTCGCCCCGTTCACCAATTCGATCACCTATCTCGAAGATGGCGATTGGGCGGTGGTGCGCCGCGACGGCGTCACGATCTTCGACATCGACGGCAACAAGGTCGACCGCAAGCGGCAGCAGTCGCTCTCGACCAGCTTCATGGTCGACAAGGGCAACCGGCGCCATTTCATGGAGAAGGAAATCCATGAACAGCCCGAAGTGATTTCGCACACGCTGGCGAATTATCTCGACTTCGTTGGTGGCGTGTCCAAGCCGCTCGACCTGCCGTTCGATTTTGCCAAGATCGACCGGCTGGCGATTTCGGCCTGCGGCACCGCATATCTCGCCGGCCTGATCGGCAAGTACTGGTTCGAGCGTTACGCGCGGCTCCCGGTCGATATCGATGTCGCCTCCGAATTCCGCTATCGCGAAATGCCGCTGTCCGCGAACGATGCCGCCTTCTTCATCTCGCAATCTGGCGAGACCGCCGACACGCTGGCCTCGCTGCGCTATTGTCGCAAGGCGGGGATGAAGATCGGCGCGCTCGTCAATGTCCGTGAATCGACCATGGCGCGCGAATCCGACGTTGTGCTGCCGACGCTCGCCGGCCCGGAGATCGGCGTTGCCTCGACCAAGGCCTTCACGTGCCAGCTTTCGGTGCTGGCATCGCTTGCCGTACGTGCCGGCGTGGCGCGCGGCACGATCTCGCGTGAGCAGGAAAAGACCTTTGTGCGCGAGTTGTCGGAGGCGCCGCGTTACGCCAACCAGGTGCTGAAGCTCGACCATCAGATCGAAAAGATCGCGCGCGACCTCGCACACTACAAGAACGTGCTCTATCTCGGCCGCGACACCAATTTTCCGCTGGCCATGGAAGGCGCCCTMAARCTCAAGGAAATYTCCTATATCCACGCCGAGGSCTATSCSGCSGGYGAGCTGAAGCATGGGCCGATCGCGCTGATCGACGAGAACATGCCTGTCATCGTCATCGCACCGCACGACCGCATCTTCGAAAAGACCGTGTCCAACATGCAGGAAGTGGCGGCGCGCGGCGGCAAAATCATCCTGATCACCGACAGCAAGGGCGCGGCACTCACCAGCGTCAAGACAATGGAGACGATCGTGCTGCCGGACGTGCCGGAAATCATCTCGCCGATCATCTACGCGCTGCCGATCCAGATGCTCGCCTATTTCACCGCCGTGTTCATGGGCACCGATGTCGACCAGCCGCGCAATCTGGCGAAATCGGTGACGGTGGAGTAGGCGCCCCCTTCCAAAAAACTTCGCAGTCCAAAGCGCCTTCCGGTTCACACAGAAGCCGCTGTGATGGTATTTGCATCACAGCTGCTCTTTTTCTTTTTTTGCATGATCTTTTTCCGAAAACCGGTTCCCACTTTTCGGGATCATGCTCTAATGT
>NZ_JBFULQ010000505.1:0-4011 GCF_054049815.1 Mesorhizobium sp. P5_C1
CTCTACGCCAATGCCGACTACCAGAAGGCGGCTCCGTTCGCCAAGATGACGCTGGACTCGATCAATGCCGCCGACCCGACGCATCCGACCGTCAAGCCGGTGCCCTATGTCGGCGTGCAGTTCGTCGCCATCCCTGAGTTCCAGGGCCTTGGCACCACTGTCGGCCAGCTCTTCTCGGCGGCTCTTGCCGGCCAGTCGAGCGTCGACGACGCCTTGAAGCAGGCCCAGGACGCTGCCACCGCGGCAATGACCGAAGGCGGTTATATCAAGTAGGCTCCTCCCGGTGCCGAATGCCGGTCGCCTCCTTGACCGGCAACGGCCGCCCGAGTCCCAGTTCGGGCGGCCGCCTTTAACGCCTTTTGAAAATTCAGTCTGACCATTGAAGGGTGACCGTCATGGCTACTCAGCAGACCCGTTCGCTTGCCCGTTTCATGATGGCGCCATCTGTCGTGCTCCTGCTGGTCTGGATGGTTGTTCCACTGGCGCTCACGCTGTGGTTCTCCTTCCAGCAGTACAACCCGCTCAACCCGATCCGCGACGGGTTCGTCGGCTTCTCGAACTACGCGCTGTTCTATTCCAACCCGGCATTCCTGCAATCGATCCTCAACACGCTTACGCTGGTGATCAGCGTGCTGTTGATCACGGTGATCGGCGGCATCCTGCTGGCGCTTTTGATCGATCAGCCGATGTGGGGACAAGGCATTGTCCGCATCCTCGTCATCTCGCCGTTCTTCGTCATGCCGCCGGTGGCCGCGTTGGTCTGGAAGAACATGATCATGCACCCGCAATACGGGGTCTTTGCCGACATAGCGCGCTTCTTCGGCGCCCAGCCGATCGACTGGTTCGGGCAACATCCGATGACGGCGATCATCATCATCGTCGCCTGGCAATGGCTGCCCTTTGCGACGCTGATCCTGTTGACCGCGCTGCAGTCGCTCGACGGCGAGCAGAAGGAGGCCGCCGAGATGGACGGCGCCGGCTTCATCAGCCGCTTCATCCATCTGACGCTGCCGCACATGTCGCGCGCCATCACCGTCGTCATCCTGATCCAGACGATCTTCCTTTTGTCGGTCTATGCCGAGATCCTCGTCACCACCAATGGTGGCCCTGGATACGCCTCCACCAACCTGCCCTTCCTCGTCTACCAGAAGGCCTTGCTGGAGTTCAAAATCGGCCAGGCATCCGCCGGCGGCATCATCGCTGTCATTCTCGCCAACATCGTTGCCTTCTTCGCCATGCGCGCCGTCGGCAAGAACCTGGACAAGTAAGGGAGGATTAAGATGGCACGCTCAGTCACCACCCAGCACAAGACAATCGCGACCGTTGCCGCCTGGATCGTCGCGCTGCTGATCTTCTTCCCGATCCTCTACACGATCATCACCTCGTTCAAGTCGGAGCAGGAAGCCATCCAGGGGTTCAACCTGATCCCGTCGGGAACGTTTGAGAGCTACACCGAGGTTCAGGCGCAGAGCGGTTACTTCAAGTTCTTCTTCAACTCGGTGCTGCTCTCGGTCGGCTCGACCATCCTGGCCCTGCTTGTCGCCATTCCGGCGGCATGGTCGATGGCTTTCTCGCCGACCAAGCGGACCAAGGACATCCTGATGTGGATGCTGTCCACTAAGATGATGCCGGCGGTCGCCGTGCTGTTCCCGATCTACCTGATCTTCCGCAACTTCGGGCTGCTCGACAGCCGCATCGGCCTGATGGTCATGCTGATGCTGATCAACCTGCCGATCGTGGTGTGGATGCTCTACACCTACTTCCGCGAAATCCCGGGCGAGATCTTGGAAGCGGCGCGCATGGACGGGGCTTCGCTGTGGAACGAGATCGTCTATGTGCTAACGCCGATGGCAGTGCCGGGCATCGCCTCGACCATGCTGTTGAACATCATCCTGGCCTGGAACGAGGCATTCTGGACGATCCGGCTGACCACCACGGACGCCGCACCCCTGACCGCCTTCATCAGCTCGTTCTCCAGCCCGCAAGGCCTGTTCTGGGCCAAGCTTTCGGCCGCCTCGACGCTGGCCATCGCCCCGATCCTGATCATGGGCTGGTTCAGCCAGAAGCAGCTGGTACGCGGCCTGACATTCGGTGCGGTGAAGTAACAGAAATTGCCTGAAGCAATCCGGCAGAAATAGCCCTCGGGGAGGAAACCATGGGAAACATCACGCTCAAGAACGTCTCCAAGCATTTTGGATCGACGATCATCATCCCCGGCCTCGACCTGGTGATCGAAAATGGCGAGTTCGTCGTCTTCGTCGGCCCGTCGGGTTGCGGCAAGTCCACGCTGCTGCGCTTGATCGCCGGGCTGGAGGACACCAGCGGCGGCACCATCAACATCGATGGCCGCGATGTCACCGGTGAAGCGCCGGCCAAGCGCAAGCTGGCCATGGTGTTCCAGTCCTATGCGCTCTATCCGCACATGACGGTGGCCAAGAACATCGCCTTCCCGCTGAAGATGGCGGGGGAAGACCAAGCGACCATCGACAAGAAGGTGAAGGATGCGGCGCGCGTCTTGAACCTGACCAACTATCTCGAACGCCGGCCCGGCCAGCTCTCCGGCGGCCAGCGCCAGCGCGTCGCCATCGGCCGTGCCATCGTGCGCCAGCCCTCGGCCTTCCTGTTCGACGAACCGCTGTCCAACCTCGATGCGGCGCTCCGCGGCACGATGCGGCTGGAGATCAGCGAGTTGCATCATCAGCTCAAGACGACGATGATCTACGTCACCCACGACCAGGTCGAAGCCATGACCATGGCGGACAAGATCGTCGTGTTGAACGCCGGCAACATCGAGCAGGTCGGCTCGCCGATGGAGCTCTACAAGACGCCGCGCAACCTGTTCGTCGCCGGCTTCATCGGCTCGCCGAAGATGAACCTGATCGAAGGGGCGCCAGCGGCCAAATACAGCGCCAAGACCATCGGCATCCGTCCAGAGCACATGGAGATCTCGACCACGGCGGGCGAATGGAAAGCCATCGTCGGCGTTGCCGAGCATCTCGGCTCCGACACCTTCCTGCATGTCCAGGCCGATGGCGTCGGTCCGCTGACGGTGCGCGCCGACGGCGAACTCGCCGTCCACCACGGCGACACCATCTACCTGACGCCCGACAAGGCCAAGCTGCATCGCTTCGGCGCCGACGGGAAGGCGATGTGAGCATGCGCCTGGCCGGCAAATCCGCGCTGATCACGGGTTCGGCCCGTGGCATCGGCAGAGCCTTCGCCGAAGCCTATGCCGGCGAAGGCGCCACCGTTGCCATTGCCGACATCAATCTCGAGGCTGCGCGGAAGACAGCCGCCGAGATCGGCGGAAAGGCCTATGCGGTCAAGCTCGACGTAACCGACCTCGCCTCCATCGAGGCGGCGGTGAAAACCGTCGAGACGACGACCGGTGGTCTCGACATCCTGATCAACAACGCCGCCCTGTTCGATCTGGCGCCGATCGTCGAGATCACCAAGGCAAGCTACGACAAGCTGTTTTCCGTCAACGTCGCCGGCACGCTGTTCATGCTGCAGGCAGCAAGCCGCTCGATGATCGCGCGGGGCAAGGGCGGCAGGATCATCAACATGGCGAGCCAGGCAGGACGGCGCGGCGAGGCGCTGGTCGGCGTCTATTGCGCCACCAAGGCCGCCGTCATCTCGCTGACCCAATCGGCAGGGCTCGACCTGATCAAGCACGGCATCAACGTCAACGCGATTGCCCCTGGGGTCGTCGACGGCGAGCACTGGGATCACGTCGATTCGCTGTTTGCCAAGTATGAAAACCGGCCGAAGGGCGAGAAGAAGAGGCTGGTTGGCGAGGCGGTGCCGTATGGCCGCATGGGCACGGCGGAGGACCTCACCGGCATGGCGGTCTTTCTCGCCAGCAGCGATGCCGAATACATCGTCGCCCAGACCTACAATGTCGATGGCGGCCAGTGGATGAGTTGAGGGCGGGGGTGGTCTCTGCTCCTCGTCCCTCCGCGGGGAGCAGAGGCCGACAAACGAAGGCCGAAGCCGGCCAAAGGGTAAAAC